>JAIFNK010000067.1 GCA_020047775.1 Akkermansia sp.
AGTGGACAGCCGTCGGGCTTGAGAGCAAGCCCCGCGTCTTCCCCACCGGGATTCCGGATTAATTCTTCGCTGCTTTTTTAGCGGCTTTCTTGGCAGGAGCTGCCTTTTTAGCGGGGGCTTTCTTGGCGGGGGCTGCCTTTTTAGCGGGTGCTTTCTTTGCAGGAGCGGCTTTCTTGGCGGCCTTCTTGGCAGGGGCGGCCTTTTTTGCCGCCTTCTTTGCAGGAGCGGCCTTCTTGGCAACCACCTTCTTCGCCGCTTTTTTAGCTACCTTTTTGGCGCTGTTAGCGACTTTCTTCGCCGCCTTCTTGGCTGCCTTTTTAGCAGGAGCCTTTTTGGCGGGGGCTTTGGTTGCCGCTTTTTTGGCCGCCTTTTTGGCCGGGGCTTTTTTAGCCGGGGCTTTCTTGGCAACTTTCTTCACGGCTTTTTTTGCAGGTGCCTTTTTGGCAGCTTTCGTCGGTGCTTTTTTTGCAGCCATTGTTTTGTGTCGTTGGAGTTCGCGTTCGATGTTTGTTTTCTCTTCCGGCGTCAATGTGCCGGCGGAGAGGATAGCGAGGAGCGCCTCACCGAGGCGTCCTCCAAAAGCGTTAGTCAGGAAGTCGTGGGTCGCGCGCTGCACGATCACTTCCTGGGAGTAGGCCGCCTCATAGACATGCGCCCTGCCGACCAAGGCGCGCTTCACGAGGCTTTTTCTCTCGAGGCTCTGCATCACGGATAGAACCGTGGTGTAGGCCCGGTCCTTGCGGTCGGGAAGCGTCTCATGTACGGCAGCTACCGTAGAGGGGCCCTCATGCCACAAAACGGATAGGGCTTGAAGTTCGAGATTGGATGGATGGATGGGCCGCGCCATGAATGATGTCTCTTCGCTGCCACGAGGAAACTAGTAGTCAGGATATCCGTCAAGTTGAAATGTGTTGAAATTAAAGAAATCTTAAATATTTTTGGCGGAGCATTCCGATTACTACGAAGACCGTAGCAGGTTGGGAAAGTCACTCTGACAGTCCGGCGGAGTCGGGACGCTTGATGCGTGGGTCGAGTTTCTTCAGGGCGTCCCACAATGCGTCATCCGACGGATCGCCGTTGAAGAGCACGCGGCCTTCGTTAGAAATCAGGACGAAGACCGGCAGGGCCTGCACGCGGAGCTCGCGGAAGAGCGGGTTTTCCTTGCGGTCGACCAGCCATGCGCCGGTGGCTTTCCCGCCAAGCGGATGGATCATGGCGCCCGCGGCGGCGATGATGTCAGGCGTGCTATCAGGAATGAAGGAGGCGACCGCGATGCCGTTTTCTCCGAGCGTCCCCGCAGTGATGAGGAAGTCCGGCATGCTTGCCTCGCACTCGCGGCTTGCGGGAGACCAGAAGTGCAGGATGAGCGCCTTCTTGTCCTTCATCAGGCTGCTGAGAGAGACAGGGTCGCCTCCGCCGGTCGCGATGAACTTGGATTCGAAGTCGATTTTCACGGTGCTCATGGATTCCTCAAGGCGCAGTCGTTCGATGTGCGGGGCGAAGGCGGCTGCCTGGCGGGGGCTGAGCCAGAAGCCTTCGGTGATGTGGGTCTTGAACGATGCCTTGTCGCCTTTCTTGAGGGCTGCGATGGCCCGCACGTATTCGGTGATGGCGAGCCAGTCCTCCTTCACGCTGAAAATGGCGGAGTCCTCGATGCGGAAGAGTTCCTGTTGTTTGAGGAACTCCGGCAGCATCGCGGCGATGGCGTCGTCCTCGCGGCGGTCGATGTGATAGAGGAAGCGGGCCTCGAGGATTGCCTGTTCCTTGACGCCCGCATCCCGCGCGGCGGAGATGACTTTCCGCAGCTCCTGATCCGACTCACGCTCGGAGAGCAGTTGATCCAGCGCAACCTCGCGCGCCGTTTGTGCGGGATGATCCGGATCCTTGTCGGCCTCTTTGGTTTCGGCGGCCGCCACGGAGAGGATTGTAAACAGCGAAATGATGGCGGAGCGAGGGTGCATGGTGACAAGAAAAAAGCCGCCGCGAGTGTGGGCACTCGCGGCGGCGGGTTGCGGATTTATTGGACGGGAGGAATGACCATCTTCCTGCCGAGGACGACGGTGTCCTTGGTCATGCCGTTGGCTTGTTTGATGGTGGCTGAGGGAACCTTGTATTTCGCGCTGATGCCGGAAAGCGTGTCGCCGGCGACGACGGTGTGGATGATGGCGGCACCGTTGGAAGGCCGTGCGGGGGCGGGAGCGACGGGAATGTCAGGCTGAGTCCCGGCACCGGTCGTGGTCGGAGCGCCGGCGGATGTCGTGCCACTTTCCTCATAGGCCGCCGGTGTGTCGTAGACCGGGTTGGCAGGTGCGGTGGCCGGTTGATTGACCGCGCCGGCGTCGGCGGTTCCGTAGGGATTGGCGGTGTCGTAGGAGTCGGATTTCTGTGGGGCGCAGGAGACAAATACAAAGGCGAGAAGTGAAGGGGCGAGGATGCGGATCGGAGTCATGGTTCGGATGTAGCGGTTCGGGGTTGGGTTGTGAAGAGCGGATGTGGCGGTTCCGCCGCCCTTCCGATGAAACGTCACCGAGCGGAATGTTTATTCAAACCGATTGCGGGCGGAGGCGGAAAAAGCCGCTGGCGGTGGCGGTCGTATGGTGGGCGAGTTGCTCGAGGGATTCGCCGCGAAGCCCGGCGAGACGCTCTGCGGTGTTACTGATATAAGACGGTTCGTTGCGTTTTCCGCGATGGGGCTCGGGAGCAAGATAGGGGGAATCCGTTTCAATCATGAAACTTCCAGCGGGACACTTTGCCGCAGTCTCGCGGACTTGATGGGCGGTTTTGAAGGTGGCGACTCCGCCGAAGGATACCAGTCCGCCGAGATCGAGGACGCGCCTGGCGTTTTCCCACGGGCCGATGAAGCAGTGGAAAACGGCGCGCACCGAGGTATGGTATCCGCCGTAGATGGCGAGCGCGTCCTGGAACGAGGCGTCGCCCTCGTGGTCCCGCGTGTGGATGACGACATTGAGTGCCGAGGCGGCGGCGAGTTCGAAGTGCTGGTGGAGAAACCGTCGCTGGCGCTCGCGGAAATTTTCCTCCGTCCAGCCGTCGGGTGCCGGGTGATAGTAGTCGAGGCCGGTTTCACCGATGCCGCAGACGCGCGGATCATGGGTGAACCCGGCAAGCCGCGTGGTCGCGTCGTCCGGGGCGTGATGGACGTCACAAGGGTGGATGCCGATGCAGGTGTGGACGGCGGGATTCTCCGCGATGGATAGATTCGCCGGCAAGTCCTCAAGGCTGGTGGCGAGCGAGATCATCCGTGTGACTCCGGCGGCCCGGGCGCGGGCGAGCAGGTCGGGAATTTCTGTTGGAGAAAACCGGTGAGAGGCAAGGTGGCAGTGAGAGTCGGTCAGCATGTCGGTGTGCGGTGCAGGGCGGTGAGAAACGCGGCGACCTTTTCGAAGTCCTTGATGCCGGGGGAAATCTCCGCGCCCGAGGCGATGTCCAGTGCGGCGGGTTGCACGCTCATCGCGGCGAGTCCGGCGTTTCCGGGGACGATGCCGCCCGCCAGAATAACAGGTAGCTGCGGATGCCGCCTGCGGAAATCCGAAGCGACCTCCCAGTCGAAGACTTCTCCCGTGCCGCCGTAGATGCCGGGCGCGTGAGCGTCGAGCAGGATCGCCGCGGCTCCGTACTCGGTCGCGCGATCCAAGTCCGCGAGGGTCTTCACGCCGATGGCCTTAATGAAGGGAATCTCCGCCTCGCGGAATACGGCGGCATCCTCCGGCGTCTCATCCCCGTGGAGCTGGACCACATCCAGATAGCCCTCGTGCACAAGTCGCAGCGGCAGCTCGGGCGGCTCGTTGACGAAGACCCCGACGCGCAGGATTTTCCCATCCAGACCTTTCAACCAGATGGCGTCGTCCGACGCGAGGTAGCGCTTCGACTGCGGCCAGAAATTCACGCCCAGCGCGTCCACTCCCATCGCGACGAGTCGGTCGGCGTCGGCGCGTGTCGTCACTCCGCAAATTTTGAGGGAGGCGGTGGCGGGGTCGAGGAAGCATTCGAGCAGCGACATGGAAAGACCGTAGCGAAGAATCGCGGCTTTGAAACCGGGAATTCCGCCGGTGGTCCTGATGGAGGGCTGTTACCCCGAATGAGTTGATTCCCGACGGGAAATGGTTCTTGACGCATGGCGCGGGGCTTCCTGTTCTCATCGCCTAGCCAAACCACCAAACCCGATGTCTCAAACACCACTCAAGGAGGACGACTTCATCCACAGCGAGAAGTTTCTGCATGAACTGATGACGCGCCAGCTCAAGCTCTCGATTTCCTGTGCCGGCGCGTTTCTCGTGCTGTTGTTCGGGTTGCCGCTTCTCAATTTCTTCGCTCCGGCATTCATGGCGCAGCGGGTGGGCGGCTTTACGCTGACCTGGTTGATTCTCGGGGTGTTGTTCTTCCCCTACGTCTGGATCATCGCCCGCGTGTTCATCACCCGCTCGATGGCCCTGGAGGAAGAAGAGGTCCATCACGCCGCCAAGGGCAACAAGCGCCAGTCCTAACCAATCTTCATCAACATGAACGTCGATCCCTGGATTCTCGCTTTCTCGGCCATCACTGTGGTCATCACCATCTGGATGGGGTTTCGCTCGGCGAAATCCTCCAAATCCGCTTCCGATTTCTTTGTCGCCGGCCGGTCCGTTTCCGTCGGGTGGAATGCCTCCGCCATTTCAGGCGAGTATTTAAGCGCCGCCAGCTTCATGGGCGTCGCCGGAATGGTGATGCTGTCCGGCTATGACGCGCTGTGGTATCCGGTCTGTTATGCGTGCGGCTATTTGTTCCTGCTGTTGTTCATCGCGGGGCCGCTGCGACGCTTCGGAGCGTATACCATCCCGGACTTTGCCGAGGGGCGTTATGACTCGCCGGTTTTCCGCAAGATCGCGGTGTGTTTCGTGTTGTTCATCGGTTTCTTCTACACGATGCCGCAGATGAAGGGCGCGGGCACCACGCTTGCCTACATTTTTCCCGGCCTGCCCTACTGGGTCGGCGTGGCGGTGGTCGGTGCGGTGATCACGCTCAATGTCGCGCTCGGCGGCATGAAGGGAATCACACTGGTCCAGGCGGTGCAGTATTGGATCAAGATGTTAGCCATTTCGGTGCCGGTCTTCGTCCTTTTGTCGGTGTTTGGTGGCTATGGAAAGAATCTTTCGCTGAACAAATCCTCCGCCACCTCGCCGCCGGCCATCATACAGACGGTGGAACCCGCAAGAACCGAGCGCCAGGCATTGCCTGCCAAAGCTCCATTAGACGAGGCATGGATCGCGCCGTTCGGCCCGCTCACCACCAAGGCCGCCAAAGCCGCCGGCCTCACTCCGGAGCAGGCCCGACCGCTTTCGCTGCTCTATACGTTCTCCCTGATTGTGGCGCTGGTTTGCGGCACCGCCGGCCTGCCGCACATTCTTGTGAGGTTCTACACGAATCCGGATGGAGTCGCCGCGAAGAGGACGACCATGTGGGTGATGATCTTGATCGGCGTGTTCTATCTCTTTCCGCCGATCTTCGGCGTGCTCGGGCGCAATTTCCTGCCCGAACTCTATGATGCGACCGGTTCCAAGGGCCCGGACAAAGTGGTGCTCGAACTGCCGATCCTGATCCGTGAGAGATACGGCGTGCTGGGGTCCATCCTCAGCGGTATCACCTGCGCGGGTGCGTTCGCGGCGTTCATGAGCACGTTCTCCGGATTGTTGGTGTCGATGACCGGTGCGCTGGCCCACGACGTTTACGGCCGCATGTTGCGCCCGAACTCCACGCCGGAGCAACGGATGAAGATGTTCAAGTGGTGCGCCATTCTGATCGGTGGCGTGTCGGTCCTGCTAGGGGCGATGGTGGAGCCGCTGGAAATCAACTTCATGGTCGGCCAGGCGTTCGCGATCGCCGCTGCCAGTTATTTCCCGCTGCTGTTCATGAGCGTCTGGTGGCGTGGCATGACGATGAAGGGAGCCGCCACCGGCATGCTCACCGGCGGGCTTTCCGCCCTGGTTGCCGCGGCCGTAGTCAATATCAGCACGCTCGCCCTGGACAAGGGGCCGATGGGCAAGATCTTCGCCGGGTTCGCAGGCATCAACGATTTCTGGAAAGCTCACCCGCTTCTCCGCATCCTTTGCGAGCAACCGGCGATCTGGTCCGTGCCGCTGTCCATCGGCCTGATGATCCTCGTCTCCAAGGCCACCCGCAAGACCATCCCTGCGGACATTCGGATGAAGATGTTAGTTCTCCACGCTCCCGAAGCGCTCGGCCTCAAACAGGAATACATCCAGGAGCACCAAGGACCGGCGCATTGATCATTGCGCCATCTTCAGTCGCACGAAGATCCGCTGGCCGGGTGTGCCGCTGATGGTGGCGGTGACTTCCACGAGATCGTTCGCGGGAGCTACCGTGTCGGTGATGGTCGCGGCGGCGATGGTCACGGTGGTGCCGCCGGAGGTGGCGGCGGAGGGATGCCATGTTGCGAGATCGGCGGACCATTCGTAGCTGGCGGTCAGGTCGCTGGCCGGGGTGTTCGTCCGGGTGTGGCGGAAGACGAGCGAGGTGGCGGTGGTGGAAACCTGGGTCAGGCCGGAGTTGGCGGAATCCGGCAGAGTGCCGAGGTGGTTTTCAATTCCGTTGGGCAGGCCGTCGCCGTCGGCATCGTCACCGAGGGCGGTGAGTGTGCCGACGCCGTTGTAGTTGGAAATCCAACTGGCATAGGAGCCACCTGTTCCAGCGCCAAGGGTGAGGGTGTAGGATTGCGAAACCGTCTCGCCGAGGGTGTTGTAGCGCTCGATGACGATCAGATAGTTACCGGGAGGATTTCCGGTATCGAGGGTGCCGCTCAAGACACCGGTGACGGGGTCGAGTGTGAGTGGGGTGGGGATGACCGCTCCGACGCCGATGCGGAAAAGTGCGGGAGCGTTGAGGCTGCCGTTCCGCAGGGCGGTGACGAAGGCGATGTTGGCGGTGTTGTTTCCGGCGGCGGGGGTGACGCCCTCGACGGTGGGCTCGTTGTCGGTGACGGTGAGGGTGCTGGTACCGTTGGTGTAACCGGCGGCAGAGGCGGTTAGGACGAGCTGCTGCGGGCCGTCCGAGTCTGCATCATCCACCGCGGTGATGGCGAAGGTCGGGCTGCTGGTCTGGCCGGCGGCGATGGTGACGGTGGCGGGCACGGTGGCCTCGCTGGTGTTGGAAGAGGTGAGTGAGACCACAAGCGGCACACCGAGGGAGCTGGAAACACTGACCGTGCCGGTGGCTGCGGCCGCGCCGAGGTTTTCCGCGAAGGTGGTGGGGGAGACGGCGAGGGTGAGGGCGTTGGAAACGGCGGGCGTGATGGCGAGTTTGTCCAACTGGATGTTCCCCGCCGACTTGGTTTGATAGATGAACTTGATGAAGCGGGTGGCGGCGGCCGGGGTGTCGGAGTAGGCGGTGTCCGTGGTGATTGCATTCGTCACGGTGCGCAGTGTGGTGAATGTAATGCCATCAGGAGATTGCTGGATGAGGAAGGTTCCAGATGTGGGGTTGGTGGTGCCGGAGTTTCCGAGGATGCGGTAGCTGAGGGTGGCGGCCTGCGTGGAGAACTCGACCGTGAAGGTGTCTCCTCCGTCGTCGAATTTCGCGGAACCGGTGGCGGTGTCTCCGCCGAGGCTGGCGGCGTAAGGGGTGCCCATGCCGGTGCCGGTGAAGCCGGTGGGGAGTGGCGACCAGGGACCTCCGAAGGAGATGGGAAGAGTCGCCGCCACCCGCGGGGCGATGGTGCGGGAGGTGAGCGAGGTGGTGACGCGCCAGTTCGCCGCGAGGTCGGCTCCGGTGTCCGTGTCGCCGGCGAAGTAGGCGGACTTGGCGCTGCCGACGCTGCCGATGTTCGGCGTGGTGGCGGTGCTGTTTCCGTAGGCGAGCGAGTGGACGGCGACCTCCAGTTCGTCGCTGAGGAAAATGGAGTCGCCGCTGTTTCCGAGCGGGAGCCAGGCGTCGTAGGTGGCGTCGAAATAGGCGGGGTTGGTGCTGCTGACGACCATCCGGCCATCGGCGGGGTCGAGATCGTCGGCGGGGAGGATGGGGTCTTTGGAATCGCCGTTGTAGATGACGATGGCGGTGCCGGCGGGAATGTTGTCCCAGACGGGATCGTCGAGGAAGACGATGGCGTTTCCGGCGGCGTCCTGGAGGTCCCAGAAGGCGAGGCTGCCGGTCTGGAGGGTGAGGATTTCAATCCACTCGGAGGTGCCGCCGGACGGCCCTTGGCTGAATTCGTTGATGATGGCACGGCGCGAGAGCGCGGAATCCGTGCCGCGCAGGACGAGGCTGCTGGTGTAGGAATAGGCGGAACCTGCGGTCGCGACGGTGCCAGGGCGGGCGAGCAGATTGACGGCGGCGGTGGTGAAGGTGGAGCTGCTGGAGTTTCCATCAGAGGCGGTGATCACGCAGCGGAGCAGTTTTCCGGAGAGAGCGGGGGCGGTGCTGGTGGTGGCACCGGGCTCGTTGGTAAAGACGGCCTGGTTGATGCTGGACTGCCACTGATAGGAATAGGAGATGGACATGCCCTCCGGATCGCTGGCGGTGACGGAAGCCACGGTGAGCGGGACGTCCGAATAGCCCTGACCCGTGGCGGATAGAGTGGCGGCGGTGATGACCGGAGCCTGATTGACCACGCTGAAGGCGACGGAGACGGAAGTGCCGACGGCGGCCTCGCTGTCGGTGGCCTTGGCGACGAGCGAGTGGCTGCCAGGGGTGGGCGTGAAGGAGAATGAGTAGGGCGCGTTGGTGTCGATGCCGAGTGAGACGTCGTTGTCGAAAAGCTCGACCTGGGTGACGGTGCCCGCGGTGCCTCCGACGGTGAGGTCGGTGGCGGTGACATTCACGCCGACGGTGGTGCCGGGGCTGAAGATCTGTCCGGCGGCGGGCTGGGTGATCAGGGCGACGGGAGCCGGGTTCACTGGCGTGCCCGGTGAGCCGAAGATTTTCAACGAGGCGGCGGTGAGGGTGCCGCCTGTGGAGTTCCCGGTGGAGCTGAGGTCGGCGATCTTGAGCGTCCAGGTGCCGGTGGAAGACTCGCCCCAGTTGCGGACGCTGCTGAAGGTCCAGTTGGAGTAATTGTCGCCGGTGTCCGAGTGGACGGCGGCGAGCGTGCTGGACATGCCGCCGGGGGAGGTGAGGGTGATTTCCAGATTTCCGCGGGCAGTGTGGGTGGCGCTGAGCGTGAGGGTGACGTGTTCGACGCGGATATTCGAGGCGGAGAGGTCGAAGGTGCGGGTGGTGCCGACGGCGGCGTTGTTCGGGATGGTGGCGGAGAATGCGGTCTGGCTGGAGGAGGTGGAGGTCTGGGCGGGGAGATTGACCCAGGTGGCGGCGAGATTCACAGCGGCGGTGGCATCGATGAGGCCGGCACCGAAGTCGTGGTTGAAATCCAGGCCCGCGGAATTGGTGACCCAGCCGGTGGAGGCGGGCGGCTGGACGGCGGTGCGGATGAGGATTTCCTGTACGTCGCGCCAGCCGAGGTTGGGATTTTTCTGCAACATCAGGGCGATGACGCCGGCGGCGGAGGGCGTGGCGGACGAGGTGCCGCCGAAGTCATTGGCATAGTCACCACCGCTGGCGGAGGTGGCGGTATTGTAACCGAGGCTGCCGGTTCGGTCGGTGGTGGTGATGCCGAGGGTGCCGGTGATGCCGCTGGACGGAGCGCAGACGACGAGGTTGCTGCCGGGCTCGCTGTAGTACGCGCGGCGGCCGGTGCTGTCGGTGGCTCCGATGGCGATGGTGTGGATCGAGTTCGCGTAGCCGTCGTAGTTGGAATTGTCGCCGACATCGCCGCCGTTTCCGCCGGCCCAGACGATGATGCTGCCCTTCCCGCCGCGGCCGGTGGTGGTGGCGGTCTGGAGGGCCGCGAGGGTGACGGGGCCGGGGCCTTCGAGGATGGTTCCGGTGTCGTTGGGGCCCCAGCTGTTGGATTTGATCTGGATGATGTCCGGCAGGTAGCCCATGGCCTCGGCTTCCTGGGCGTCGGTAACGGCGGCGGCGATGAGTCGCATGCCGACGAGGGTGGCTTCCGGCGCGGAGCCGGAGACGCCGAGGTTGTTGTTGCCCTTGGCGGCTGCATTTCCGGCGCAGGACGTGCCGTGGTCGTCGCCAGTGCCGGGGTTGGGATCGGCGTCGTTGCCGTTCCAGTCCTTGTCATTGGCGGTGTCGGCGTTCGGGGAGAGGTCGGGGTGGGAGGTTTGCAGGCCGTCATCGATGATGCCGATGCGGACGCCGGCACCGCGGGTGCCGGTGATGGAGGGGTAGTTCCAAGCGGTTTCGACGTTCATGTCCGAGCCGGCGACGGCGCTGCCAGAGCGCTTTAAATGCCACTGGTCGGTGATGAGCGGATCGCTCGGCAAGGCGCGCAGGCTGTGCTGGACGGCGAGCAGGACATCAGCGGAGGCGACTTCCCGGAGGACGCGCAGATTGACCATGGCGTCGAGGGCGGCGAAGGGATTCCGAGCGCTCATGATGACCCAGCCGGGAGCGTAGGCTGGGCGGTCCTTGATGACGAGCTGGTTGCGGGCGGCGATTTTTTCCGCGGTGGCGGAGTCCAGCTGGACGCGCAGATCCGGGGTGACGATGCGGCGGGTGGCGGCGGATCGTTCCTGGCCGGCAAGGTAAGCGACGGGGAAAACTCCGAGTGGCGCGCTGAACTCGGCGAGGCGGGCGGGCAGGGTTTCCTGAGTGGCGGGCGGGTTGAGGCGGGCGATCGATTCCTTGCCGTCGGCGTCGCGGAGTATGGCTTCGTCGAGGGCGAGGGTGATGGCGAGCGGTTGGCCGACGAGGTCGAAATCCCAGATTTCCTCAGAGTCGACTCTTTCGGAGGCAGGCATGGCGGCTGTCTTCGGAACCCGGGCGGGACGCGGCGGCGGTTCGTTCGGGGTGTTTTCGGCGGCCAGTGGAGGGCTGGGCCGGTGCTTGGGAGGAGCACCGGTGCGTGTGAACCAAAGCAGGCCGGTAGCAAGGAGAATGAGTGTGAAAGCGAGTGCGAGACGGCGGCTTGAGGACATGATGGAGGTGATCCGGGGTGACGAATCAGGGTGTCGACGAGGTCGGGGCCGAAAAGGACTATTGCGTGTCGTTTTGGTAACTTTGGGTTGCTAAAGCGCGATTTGTGCCGAAACCCTTCTGGAAGTTCGGCTCGGGGACTGCCAGTTGACACGAGTGTCCGTCCGGCGTTTACTCAACGGGATGTCGCCCGATTCGCAGCAGGACTTTGCACTCGCTTTCCTGAGCATCCTTTTCGAAGGAGTGCCGTTCATTCTTCTGGGCACGCTGATCAGCGGCTTCATCGACATTTATCTGCCGGCGGGGACGATGGACCGCTTCCTGCCGAAGAACAAATTCCTCGCAGTGCTGTCGGCCGGGCTGATGGGCGCGGTCTTTCCCGTCTGCGAGTGCGCCGTGGTCCCGGTGATCCGCAGACTGGTGAAGAAAGGGCTTCCGGTGTCCTGCGGGCTGACCTACATGCTTGCCGCGCCGATCGTGAATCCGATCACCGCGCTGAGCACCTGGAAGGCGTTCCAAGGCCAAGGCGCGGCGATGATGACGAGCTCGCGGCTGCTGCTGGGTTTCCTGATCGCGGTCGCGGTGGGGATGATCGTTTCCAAGTTGCCACTCGCCTCGGTGCTGAAGGCCAAGCTGGTGGCGAGTTTGGAGAAGGAAAACGAGCCACATCACCACCATGAGCACGATCATGACCATTCCTGCTGCGGTCATGACCACGGGCACGATCACCACCACCATCACGAGCCGGCGGGGGACAACCGTCTGGTCGCCGCGCTGCGCTCGGCGATGAAGGACTTCGTGGACGTCGCGGTGTATTTCTCCATCGGCGTCTCGATCACCGCGCTTTTCAACACGGGCATCGCGCCCGGAGCCCAATGGCTCGACAGCCTGGCGAAAAACCCCACCGCCGCGCCGGCCGCGTTGATGGTGCTCGCCTTCATCCTCAGCCTGTGCAGCACCTCGGACGCCTTCATCGCGGCGACCTTGGACAAATTCTCGTGGGGGGCGAAACTTGCGTTCCTCACCTTCGGGCCGATGATGGATGTGAAGCTGCTTTTCCTCTATCAGACGGTGCTGCGCAAGCGCTTCATCGTGATGCTCGCGCTGGGGCTGTTCATCGCCATCGGCGGTATTTCGATCTTCTGGCAACAACTCCTCTTTGAAGTGAAATGAATCCGAAGACCCGGCGCATTCTTTTTTCAATCGCGATTCTCTGCTGGAGCGCGGTGCTCCTGTATTTCTACAGCAGCGGACGCATCAACAAATACCTGGCACCGGACTTCCGGCCGATCGCCTTCGCGGGAGGCCTTGGTCTCGCCGTGCTCGGGCTTTTCAACCTGCTCACGGCGGGACAAAAGGCGGATTGCGGTCATGATCACGGCGAGGGCGAGGAGGAGCACGACCACGAGAGCGGCGATCTCCATCCGGTGAGCGCGCTGTTGTTGATGATGGTGCCGGTGGCTCTATCAGTCGCATGGACGAAGGACGAGTATTCCGCGGCGGCGCTGGGTCGGAAGGGGCTGTATGACGCGCCCTCCGCGATCACCACGCCGTTTCTCGCCTCCGCGATGCCCGCGCTGACACTTGAGGAAGTAGAGAAAAGCCACCGCAAGACCGCTGACGGATTTCTCGAGTTCAGTCTGATGGAGTTGTTCTTTTCCTCTGGTGACCGCGAGATGCAGACGCTGCTGGACGGACTCAAGGTCGAGACCGAAGGCCGCTGGATGGACGAGAAAGTCCGCAACCCGCACGGCACCCGCAAGCGGCTCTATCGGCTTTTCATCACCTGTTGCGCGGCGGACAGCCGTGCGATCCCGATCGTGCTCGAGTTCGGCAAGGAGCCGCCGGAGTTTCCGGAAAACGGCTGGGTGAAAGTCGCGGGCACCATGCGGTTCCCGCTCGAAGAGGGGATCATCCAGCCGGTATTGTTAGTCGAACGGGTCGTCGCCGCTGAGCCGCCGTATGAGGAGAGTTTCATGAGGAAAAAGTGATTTTGAAAAAGGCACCCCATCCCCATGCTGAAGGCCACGTGCTCGTGCCGGCCGCCGCCATCGGCGCGTTGTCCATCCTGCTCGCGGTGGGGCTGGACGTGCTGCGCATTCTCGAGCCGGTGGATCGGATGATTTCCAAACTGATGTCCCAAGGGGCAATTCATGATTTTCCGAGGGCGCTGCCGGCATGGTCGGTCTGGCTGGTGACCGTGGTTCTCGCCTTCGGGTTGCCCTTCGCGATCCTGAGCGTGGCGGGCACCTGGCGGCGTTTGGTCTTGTGGATCACCGCGCTGGTGCTGGTGGCGGGGTGGGCTCCGGTGCTCGCGCTGGCCGCGCATTTTCCCGACATCGGCGCGCCGTTCATCGCCACCATGTGGTCCGGCATTTGCGCCTTGGTCTATACCGGGAGTCACCGGATGGCCTGCGACGGGATTACTGGAAAACTCCCATGAGGCCCATTGATTTCCCGGAACCCGTCAAAGCGCTCATCGCCGAGCTCAAGCGTCTGCCGGGCGTCGGTCCCCGCAGTGCCGAGCGCATCGCGGTGTGGCTCCTGCAAAGTCCCAAGGCGAATCCTGCCCAGCTCGCCGACTCGTTGTTAGCCGCAAAGGACGCGGTCCGTCCCTGTGCGGTCTGCGGATTTTTCGCCACCGAATCCGGTTGCGATGTTTGTGATGATCCCTCGCGCGACGAGCGCATCCTCTGCGTCGTCGAGCAGGCCACCGACGTGCTTCCGCTCGAACGCTCTGGCGCTTTCCGCGGCCGCTATCACTGCCTCGGCGGCAAGCTTTCGCCGCTCGACCGCGTGTCGCCCGAGGACTTGCGGATCCCGCCGTTGCTCCGCCGGATCGAGACGGCTGTCGGGGAAATCGAAGTCATTCTCGCGCTCGGCTCGGACGTGGAGGGCGAGGCGACGGCGAACTATCTCGCCGAACTGCTGCGCGGCCGGAACTGCAAACTCACGCGCATCGCCCAAGGACTGCCTGCGGGTGGTGGTCTCGAACACGCCGACGGGCTCACCTTGCTGCGGGCGATGCAGGGGCGGCGCAGCCTCTAGCAATTCACTCCGCGGATTTCACCTGGCGGAAAATCCACAGGCTCAGGATGCTCACGCCGATGGCCATCCACCCGAGCCGCTCGAAATGCAGCAGCTGTCCGCCCGCGCCCTCGGCGACGATTCGCCCGCCGATCGCGGTGGTCAGGCCGGATGCGAGGTCGCGCGCGCAGGCCACCAGACTCATGTAGGCACCGCGCCGGTTGGATGGCACCGCCATCGAGATGGTCGCCTGCCCGGGGACGAACCGGCCGCTGGCGAAGGCGAAGAAGAATCCGGCTAACAGCAGCGACTGCCACAACGGCAGCGGACCACTCGACGTGAGCAGCCGGATGACGATGCAGGCGCCGGCGACGAGGATCGCATAAACCCGGAAGCGACCGTGGCGGTCCGCCATTTTTCCGATGAAGGGCCCGGTGAAAATGGTGACCAGTCCGCCGGTCAGATAGACGAGGAACAGGCTGGTTTCCGGCACTCCGACATTTCCCACGAGGTAGGGCGAAAGGTAGGGAATGATCGTGAAATGCCCGAAGACGATCGACACCATCAACAGCAGTCCGACCCACGCGTTGCGGTTGCCGAGCAGCTCGAGGAAGTCCTTGCCGGATCTGACTTTTTCTCCCGTCAGGTGTCCGCGCACCGGCGGCAGGATGCGGAACAGGCCGATCCACACGACTCCTGCGATTCCGGCCACCACGAGGAACGGTGCTTCCCATTTCCAGACTTGCGCGAGTTTCAAGCCGAACGGTACGCCCAGCGCGGCGGCCACCGAGAACGCCGTCATGATGATGCCCATGCCGTGTGCCCGCCGCTCGGCCGGGACCACGTCGGCGACGATTGCCATGATCGTGGCCCCGCTCACCCCGCCGAACGCGCCGCAGATGGCGCGTGCCCACAGCAGCGTGGCGGCGCTGTCCGAAAGTCCGCACGCCAGGGTGGCCAGGGTGAATCCGGCATAACAGAATAACAGAAGTTTGCGCCGGTCGAAGCGGTCGGTGAAGGGTGCCGCCGCCAGCCCGACGACGCCGGCGGTGATGGCGAACGACGAGATGAGGCCACCGAATTGCCGCGGAGTGATGTCCAGCTGGCGCATCAGTTGCGGCCCGAGCGGCATCATGATCATGAAATCCATGATCTGCGTGAACTGCACCGCGGCGAGGAGCAGCAGGAGCTTGCGCTCTGAGAGGATCGGTTTTTGCAAAGTCCCGGGTATCCTGTGAGGGTTACCAAGGGCAAGTCACGCCGATAAAAAACACGGGGCTGACCCGCATCACTTCCCGCCATCCGATCCTCTTGGCCTGCCAATCATTGGCAGGCCTGGGGATGCCGTCAACATGCCGCATGGGCGGTCAGCCGGCTTTTTTGAATTCAGCGGCCGTAAGAGCCTTGAATCACGACCCTGCCGCCGGAGTAGCCCCTGTCGCAGTCGGAGTAGGACCTGTCGTAGTCGGAGTAGGAATCACGGCTCGGGGGCTGATAGGGCGGAGGGCAAGGGGCGGCGAATCGTGGCTCGACCACCGGGCGGTAGCAGGACTCCCGGACCGGGCGAACTCCCCAGACCGGCTCGCCGCAGCGATCATAGCCGATGAAGTAGCGCTCCGAGTAAACGGGCGTGCCGCAAGACCGGTGGCCGCTGATGTAAACGCGGTTGGAGTGTTGGTGCGGGTGGCGGGCTTGGGCTTCCGGAGCGGCTCCGATAAGAGCCAGGGCAGCGATCGCAAACGTGGTCAGGATGGCTTTCATGAGTGTGTCGTTATTTTCAATACGCGGTTTTCGACGAACGACCCGGGAGATTATTCATGGTCGCCTTGGAGATTTTCAGAAAAAAAACAAACCACGGACGCGGACGAAATTGATTGGTTTGTCGTGTTTGACCTTCCCGGTTTGATTGGCTAGACAAACCGGACACGCTTCCATGATTCGAGAAATCGTCCAATACGGTCACCCTGTTCTTCGCCAACGCTGCCGTCCGGTCACGGAGGTGGATGGTGCTATCATCGATCTCGTCGCCGACATGCTGGATACGATGGTGGATGCGAACGGTGTGGGATTGGCCGCTCCGCAGGTGGGTGAGGATTTGCGCCTGGCGGTGATCGATGTCTCCCACGATCCTGAATGCGTTTCCTTTCTCAAGGTGAACGGGGTGGATGCGGAGATCGAGGAAATCATGCCTCTGATTTTCATCAATCCGGAGCTTGCCTTCGGCCAAGCCAAGGAGTTCGGGATGGAAGGATGCCTGAGCATCCGCGGCATCCGTGCCGAGGTGCGCCGCCCGGAGGCGGTGAAAGCGACTCTTCCGCAGCTTGACGGGTCAGTGCTGGTGATTGAAACAGATGGCTTGCTGGCAAGGGCATTACAGCATGAAATCGATCATCTGAACGGCGTTCTGTTTGTTGACCGTCTTCCGGCGGTGGCGAAGGTCTCGATGAAAAACCGACTCAAGCGGCTGCTGGACGAGAACGGATAAAATCGAGGGATTTTGCCGCAAAGCTCGACATTTCGCTGGTATCAAGTTTTTTATCGTATCGTAATATC
>JAIFNK010000078.1 GCA_020047775.1 Akkermansia sp.
GAAAGAACCAAAATGGACGCCTCGATTTGATATACTCATTTGGTGGTTACGCCGGGCCAGAATACCGAGGACTGAGTGAATTCGAATACTTTCTTCAGCGTTTTGGGCGGCGCCGCGAGGAAGCTAGAAAATAGTGAATGGGGTCCTTTCGAATTCACATCCAAGGTCGAAGACAGTAACGAGTCGACTCGATGATCAAACGAACTGGCTGCTTGCTCACACTCCTCTGCTGCGTCCTATCAGCAGCAGAGGAGCAGTGGGTGGTTTCCGCCCGTGGCATGGATGTCCCGTTCAGGTCATGGCAAGCGGAGGGAGCTGGGGCCAGCACGGGAGTGCTGGTCCTGGTGCCTGGCTACAATGGCAAGGGAGAGCAGATTCTGGACGCCCGCTGGAAGGCGTTTGCGACGAAGCATAATTTGGTGCTGCTGGCACCGACGTTCCACGCGGAGGGCAAGGAGAACAATGAGGGCAAGGGATATTACTACCCGGAACAGGGCAGCGGGGAGGTGATGGAGAAGGCGCTGAAGGAGGTAGAGAAACGGACCGGAGCGGAAACGGAGAAGGTGTTGTTTTTCGGGTTTTCCGCCGGTGCGCATTATGTGCACCGCTTCGCGCTGTGGAAGCCGCAGCGGGTGAAGGCGTTTGTGGCGTATTCCGCCGCCTGGTGGAGCGAGCCGACGGCGCGGGTGAGGAACGTGCCCGGATTGATCTTGTGTGGCGAGTCGGATGAACGCTACGCCGCGACTTGGGAGTTCTTCAAGAAGGGCCAGCGGCTGGGCTGCCCGTGGTTGTGGCGGTCCTACACAGGCACAGGTCACGAGCTGACACCGGCGGTGAGGGACATGGCGGAGGTGTTTCTGGCACACTATGGGGGGAGAGAAGAACCCGCGGGGAAGGGCGAGCAGAGTGAAGAACAGGTAGTAATGCCTGTGTCACGGTATGGGGACATCCAGACTTACCGGAGCGTGGGTTCGGCGGAACGGGAATCGATCCATGAGGAATTTCGAATTGAGCTGCCATCCAAGGCGGTGGCGGATGTTTGGGAAAAAGAAACCGAGTGAATGAAGAAATCCATGAGAACCAACCTGTCAAAAACCCGTGATCGAAATCCTTCTTCCCCGCATCGTCCCGGCTCTGCGTTACTTCGCGACCTTTGCGCATTTGCGGTAAGCTTCCCCCGGTTGATCGTAGCGCAAACCCTGGTCTTTCTGATGGCTTCGGCGGTGCCGGTGCGCGCTCAGAAGCCGGAGGCACCTGCGGAGAAGCTGCCGGAACGGGTGGAGACCTTCACGGTCAAGACCCGCTCGGACCTGAACAAGGAAATCCCGTTCTACCTGCGGGTACCAAAAAATTACCGGCCGGGGAAGGCCTACCGCTTGCTGTTCCTGTGCCCCCATCTCAACCAAAAAGGGCTGGAGAAGCTGGCCCGCAGTGCAGAGTGGTTGTCGCTTGCCGATGAGAGGGATTGGTTCGTGATGAGCTGCACCTTCAAACAAGCGAAGGAGGCGGCACAGGACCGCAAACTGTCGTATTATTATCCCGAATCATTTTCAGGAAAGGCGACGCTTGAGGCACTGGAACTGGTTTCCAAAAAATACCCGGTGGATTCCGAACGGCTGCTGATGCAGGGACTCTCCGGCGGCGCGCAGTTTGTCCACCGGTTCGCGATGTGGATGCCGGACCGGGTGACGGCGGTGGCAATCAACTCCTCCAGTTGGTTCGACGCGCCGAACGCCCGCTGCAACCAGGTGGCATGGCTGGTGACGATCGGTGAGTCGGACGAGAGTTACAACGCCTCGCTGGAGGTGGTGGACCGCTTGAGGAACGTGGGGGCGGCTCCGGTGTTCCGGTCCTATCTGGGGATGGTCCACGAAGGCAGCGGAGCCGTGGACAAGCTGGACATGGAGTTCCTGAAGTTTCATGACGACTTCACCAAAAAGGATCTTGGAAAGCGGAGGTCGGCTCTGACACCCGCGGCGGAGCGGCTGGCGTTTCAAGGCGAGAAAATGCCCTTCGTAGGGGACGGTCAGGATTGGAAATATTTCCCGAATGCTGCGGACGCCCGAGAATCCATTGCCGAGGATTCGCGGATCTATCTGCCCAATGAATCGATCGCCAAGCTATGGGGACAAAAGGAGGAAGAACAGTAATGATGGAAACACCAGTGGAATACTTTTACGGGGAAACCCTGCGCTGGAGCTTCGGCTTCGAGAACCCGAACAAGGCTGCGGTGATCTTCGCCTGTGCCTTACCGATCCTGTGGTGCCTGTGGCAACTGTCATGGAGGCTTGAAAGCAGGTGGCTGAAGATTCCTGCGCTGCTGGTGACGGCCTGTGGGCTGCTGGCAGCGTGGTATTGCCTGATCATGACTTTTTCGCGCGGTGGCCTCGTCGCGGCGGCAGCGGCCTTGCTTTATTTGATAGTCCTCTCGGCTATCAAGGGCGGCAAGAAGGAAAGCCCCTGGCACAAGCGCTCGGGTTTCTGGTTATCTCTGCTGCTGGTGGCGGCGCTCGCGGGCGGCACCATGTGGAATGGCTTGGGCTCCCGCTCGACTGAAGCACTGGGGCGGGACGCGTCGGTGGGAAACCGGGTGGAACTCTGGAGGGGCGCGCTGCAAATGGCGGCAGAGAACATCCACGGCTTCGGAACAGGAAAATCCGGCGAGCAATACATGCAGTGGTATCAGTCGCTCGACCGGCAGGAAGGCTACCGGACGATGGTGAACAGTTATCTGACCTTCGTGGTCGAACAAGGCTGGCTTTGGTCTGGAGCGGTCTTGTTCGGATTCGTGCTGTTCTGGGTCTTGACCAGACCCCGCAGCGGGGAAGCCGTGACGGTCGCGCTGCGAGCTTCCATCCTCGCCTTTCTGGTCGCTGGGATTTTCAGCACGACCATGGAAGACTGGCGGCTTTGGATCTTCCCCGCCGCGTGCGCCGTCATTTTGGTTACCCTCGCAGTGGGTCAACGGAAGCGAATCGAGAAAACTGACCTTCTGGCGACAGGAGGCAGTGCCTTGGCGGGTTGTGCTGCCCTATTCACCGTGGGTTACCTGAAAAGTAACAACGATCCGCTCAAGCGGGAATTCGGCGGGGATGGCAAGAGTTGCAGCGTGACATCCTTGGCACCCGGCGCACCCGCGGCCCGCTCGTTGGGCTTCATCGTGGACGAGGCCGTGATGGGCGATCAATACGCCAAGCTGCTGCGGGAGTTGGCGCTCGGGGCGAACGTGAAGATTCTGCTGGGCGATCGGGCGAAAGATGCGGACCGGATACTGTGCGCTGGCAAGAGTGTGCATTCCCACGGCAGTTTCCCCAACAAACCCTTGTTCCTGCTAGCCCCCGAAAAAATCCGGGAACAGGAACTCTCCTTACTCGCCGCCCGCAGCGAGCCTTCGAAGATCCTGCTGCCTGAAATCGACGAAGACGGCCGGGTCGGCTACTGGGACGATGTAACGGAAGGCGCGCTCGCCGCGAATTTCCAGAAGACCGCCCTGAGCGGCGTGGGCAACCGCGTGGACTGGGCGTGGGCGCAAGTGATTGAACTGGTGAAGACCGAATGAAAATATCGGAGTGTCACTTCACTTGCATCCTGCGGCGCAGCGGCTTAGGAATTTTCGCAGGGCGATTTCACCGGTCACCCGCAACCGATTAAAAACCATGGGAAGACACTTTGAATGCCGCCGCCGGGCGAAGGAATCGCGATGGGCCACCATGTCCAAGGTGTTTCCGAAGCTGGCCAAATCCATCACCATGGCCGCCAAAAGCGGCGGCCCGGACCCGGAATCCAACGCGTCGCTGCGCGTCGCCATCAACAACGCGAAGGCGCAGAACCTCTCGAAGGAAAACATCGAGAATGCCATCAAACGCGCCGCCGGCAAGGACGCCGCGGACATCACGGAAGTCACCTACGAGGGCAAGGGCCCGCATGGTTCGCTGTTTGTCGTCGAGTGCGCGACGGACAACTCCAACCGCACCGTCGGCAACCTGAAAATCATCTTCAACAAAAACGGCGGCCAACTGGTGAATGCCGGGCAGCTGGATTTCATGTTCAACCGCAAGTCGGTGATCGAGTTCCCCGTCCCGGAAGGCCGCGATCTGGAAGAACTGGAACTTGAACTCATCGACGCAGGACTTGAGGAGCTCTCGGTGGATGAGGGCGTGGTCTCGGTCATCGGCGAGCTCAGCGCCTTCGCGAGCCTCAGCCACGCCGTCGAGGCGGCGGGGATCGTTCCCACGAAATGCAGCCTCCAGCGTCTGCCCACCCAGCCCGTCGAGCTGACCGAGGAGCAGATGGAGGAAGTGGAAGCGCTGCTCGACAAGATCGAGGACGACGACGACGTGCAGGCGGTGTTCACGAATCTGGCTTGAGTTGCACGGCGGGTTTGTCTGAAGGTAGTTTCCAAGTCCCATGGACGATGCAACATTCCTTTGAAATTTTCGCCAAGGTGATCTTGGCGTCGGACCGATCCAGCTTGAGTGTGAAATCCGGCGGTGATTTGCCCACCGGGATACCGATGGTGGAATTCTCGGCGGCGAATTCGCTCACAGTTAGCTCCATGACCTGAGATAACAAAGACACCGGCACTTCAACGAGTTCGTAAGAATTGGTATTTTGAAAATACCGAAGCTGAATGATCGAAGAGACGGTCGAGACATAATGGCGGAAGAGATCATGCACCCTCTCCATTCTCATTCGGGCAGTCCTGCAATCCTGAATCCAGGCAGCTTCGGTGAGCTTGCTGATGTGCAGTTCTTTGAGCTTCAAGCTTTTAGCCTTCGTTGATTTCAAACTGAGTTTCCTGCCCGCGACTTCTACGTCCCAAAACCTTTGTCCGCTGATGGCCGGAATGGTAGCCATGCCTGCGACGGATGCGGAGGCGACGAACGCGGCTTCAAAGCTCGCTTCTGCCAGAATGCTTTTCAAGAAGACATGCTGCGACAGAAGCCGTGATTGGAACTCCGCCGCGAAGGCCTCGTTCATCAGCCATGAATCCGGATGGATCGTCGCTTCGACAGGGGTCCGCAAGGCAGATAGAAGTTCACCCACTCTCCGCTTTTCTGATTGTGAGAATTTGAAGCTATCAGTCGGCATGGAGCAACGTGAACTGTTTAGATTTTATGATTTGATTCCGCTTGAGATGGGTGCCTTTGAGCAGGGCATCGTGAATCGCGGGCCGGACGCCCGTCAGCATCCATGAGCAAAGTGAGGCGATCTGGAAAGAGACCAAGGGAGGAACCGCGTCGCCGATGTGACGATAGTTGTTGGACAATGAATTTCCGTTGAATTGAAATTCGTTGGGGAATCCTTGTAGCATGGCCAGCTCCCTGATCGAGCAAAGGCGGTTCTCGACCGGATGAGCGTAGCGTCCGTTACCGATGTGGGCACACTCGCGCTTGATGGTAGGAGCGGGTTTGTTCCAGGACATCCGTCCGTAAACATCGGGGTGTGACCCCAGTTTGTTGAGACGGATAATTCTCTTCATCGCATCCGTCAGCAGCTTTGATGCCTGTGGCGTGCCGACAAGGTCGAGCCATGATCCTCCGTTGTGAGGAATCGCCGCCAGACGGTCAGCGACGACATGATCGGAAAAAGCCGGGTAGCTATCCTGAGCAGAGGCGTTTTTTGAAATACCTTCGAAGGCAGACTTCACGGTGGTAGCCGAGGGGGAAACTTCCCATCCGTCCCACAAGTCATCGAGTGTTTTCAAAGCGATGTGCTTTTTGGCGACCACAATAAGAGCACGTTCCCTTATCTGGGGAAGCCCGAACGAGGAAAGCATATGGGTCTTGGCATGAACCTGATAACCGTTCTGTTCCAAACAGGCTTTGAATGCGAGATAGTGTTCCGTGAAGTTTCCGCGGATCAGCTCCCTGGCGTTTTCCATGACGACGATGTCAGCATCAAGAGCAATGGCGAATTCGGCGGCCTTTATGACCAAGGAATTCCGGTGATCGTCACGGGTATGGTTCAACGGATTTGCCCGGCTGAATCCCGTGCAGGGTGGGCAAACACTCAGGACGTCCACTTTTGTTCGACCTAACTGCAGTTTCTCCCGTAACTCGTCCGGCCTGACTTGTGACAGGTCGAGTCCTTTTGGAACGATTCCCATGTTTTTCGCGTATGTGGAATTGCACTGAAGCGAGCCTTTTCCCATACTCGGTTTGCCAATTTCCGCGTCCGCTGCAGCGATCAGCCGGAAGTCTGCATGACGGTGAAATCCATAACTCATGCCACCTGCACCAGAAAAAAGGTCAACCACAGAAAAGGTCCGCTTCTTGATGTTGGAATCCTCATCACCGGCAAATGGTAACTTCGTTGGTTTAATTAGCATGGGTTCATGTGAACAGTTTTCATTTCAGTTGTCAACACGGATGATCGGTTTGCGTGTCGGAATGCCCACAAAATCCATCGCCCAAGTTTGACACACGCTTCATGACACCCCCCAGCACTTTTTGCAAGCCGTGGAAGCTGCGGAAACCAAAATATTCATTTTGAGGTGATGAACGGCGGACTCCGATCCGCCGTGGCCCATGGTCGCCGATGAGAAGCGGTTTGCCTCGGGCCATCGTCACTTCATGGGCTTCGGCGGATCGGAGTCCGCCGCTCCTTGGGGCTTGGCGAGTTTCTTTTCGAGTCGCTCGATCTCGGATTTCCATGCCCCGGACTTGTCGTCGAGTCCGCGCAGCAGGCCGATGGCGGCTTGATCGTTTCCGGTCATTTCGAGGATCGCCACCTTGGATTGATAGAAATAGCTCCATTCGAGCGGCTTCTCCTTCAGCGTCATTTTCATCCGGTTCATGTGCGCTTCGAGTTGCGCCATCACGCGGAGCCCCGCCGCCGGGCTTTCCACGTGGGCGACGGCGCGGGCGTAGTTGCCGAAGATCGCCACCATCGCGAGCACGAAGTCGCCGCTCGGGATTTCGCGCAGCGGGGCGAGCCGTTGGTTCCGGGTGACGAACTGCCGCTCGACCTCCGGCCACACGGTGCGCTGGCGGTCGATGATCGCCTGCCAGTTCTGCGCGTCCACGTCGCGGTCGTGCATTTCCCAAAGCGCGCGGGCGCGGGCGGGGTAGCGTTTGAGGACATCGTTTGCGAGGCGGTGGACGTCGTGCCAGACGAAGGAGCGCTTGGCGGAAAGCAGGGCGAACATGGTTAGCAGGATCACCGCCGGGACGCGTGGCGAGAGGGTTTCGAAGAGCGATTTCCACACCGCCGCCAGCAGGATGGCCGCGCCGAGGCAGAACCACGGCAGGCCCGGATAGATGCGATACTCCGGCATGAATTCGGGGACCGGATAGAACACCCGGAACAGAATGGTCGCCACGTAGATGAACAGGCAGACGCCGAACAGCCGCGTCGATTTTCGCCAGGCGAGGAACGCGCTGAAGGCCGCGAGCGCGAGAAATCCGGCGGCGGCGACCATCGCGGCCTTGTCCGGGATATTCCAGAACGACGAACCCGGCGGCACCAGCGTTTCGGTGATTTCATGATCCGAGCTCAGCGCGACCGGGATCACACTGCGCCAGGCGAATTCCCAGAACACCCGCGACAGCGTGTAGGCATGGCCGATGAACCGCGAATCCACCTTTCCTTCCAGCATTTCAAGCCGCGCGCTCATTCCGCCCACCACCCAGAAGGCGGCGAGCACGAGCGCGATCACCCCGGCGCTCTGCCACGGGTATTGCCGGAAAATCCGCAGGTGTTTCGGCTGGAGAAACGCGAGTTTCACCGCGCCGACCGCGATGATGGCGTGAAGCAATCCCGGGCCTTTGGAAAACGTCGCACCGAGCATGAAAACCACACAGGCCACCGCCTTCCACCAACCGCCGTCGCGCAGGAATCCGAGCATCGCCCAGGCCGCCAGCAGGGAAAAAAGCGTCACCCACGCGAGGTCCTGGGTGCGCGCGTAGTTCGGGATTTCGCTCGCCAGCGGGTGCACCGCGAACAGCAGCGCGCCAAAGAGCGCCACCCCGGCCGGCCAACGGTCGCGCACGAAATCCCGCCCGAAACCGAACAACACGCACGCCGTCGATGTGTGTAAAATCCAGTTTACCGCATGAAATCCCGCCGCCGACATGCCGAAAATCCGGAATTGGAGGTGATACCAGAACGTGGTCCAGAGCACCCAACCGGTCTCCGCTAGGTCCCCGTTTCTAACCGCGGCGCTGTCGCGGATCTGCGGGATGTCATCCAGGTAGAACTGCGACCCGAGGCACCAGAGATGCGCCAGCGCGCTGGCCGCGATGATGTAAAGAAACGGCAACCACGGGCGACTCCTGTTTTCATCGATCACCCCATGACTGTAGCAAGCCGGACACGCGCCACGGCAACCCTAAAATCAAAACGAAATCGGGGACTGAGCCGATTTTCCTTGAGGCAAATCTCCGCCGGGACATCGTCGCTTCATGATTCATAGGATTCGACCATTGCGGGCCTTGTTCGTTTTCCTGTTCTCCGCGCAGGTCGTGATGGGAGCCCTGAAAGTGGGCGATCCGGCGCCGAAATTACAGGTCGGCCAGTGGGTGCAGGGTGACGCCGTGCAGGCGTTCGAGGGTGACAAGGTTTACATCGTCGAGTTCTGGGCGACCTGGTGCGGGCCCTGTGTCTCCTCGATCCCGCATCTGAATGAAATCCATCAGCGCCACAAGGACAAGGGGCTGGTGGTGATCGGGCAGAACGTGATGGAGGAGGATACCAAGGGCGTTGCCGCATTCGTCAGGAAGATGGGCGGGAAAATGACCTATCGGGTGGCGCTCGACGACAAGACCGACGGCGGCTGGATGGCGAAGAACTGGCTAACCGCCGCCGGGCAGAACGGAATTCCCTGCGCGTTTGTGATCAGCAAGGCGGGAAAAATCGCCTACATCGGCCATCCGATGTCGCTCAAGGAATCGGTGCTTGAAACGCTGCTCAGCGAGCCATCCACCAAGGCGGCTGCCCCGTCCGGACCCGCCGCGGATCTTGCCGCCGCGCCGAGTGCGAAGGCGGTCGCGTTGGCGGGCCGCGCCGGGTCCGAGATCCAGGCCGGCAAACTCGATGATGCGGAGGCGACGATCGCCGAGCTCCATGAGTCGCTCACCGACAATTTCCGCCACATCGGCGGCTTGATGGAGCTCAAGTTGCTGTTAGCAAGGAAGCAGGACGAAGACGCCATCCAGCTTGCCAAGCTGTTATGCGAGGATTTCGCGAAAAACCCTCAGGTGACCGCCTCGGTCGCCGGGTGCCTGGTTTCAAGGCCGGATGCCGGTGCGACCCTGCAATCCGCCGCCGGGAAAATCGCAACGCCACTCAGCGAAACCGCCGGCGGGGCCAAATCTTCCGCCCTGGCCACGCTCGCCCGCATTGCTTTTCTGCAGGGCGACAAGGCCCGCGCGCTGGAAATCCAGACCAAGGCCGTCGCCGCCGCATCTTCCGCAGAGGCGCCGGACGCCGGGAAGGTGCTGGATTCCTACAAATAGGCATTCGCACCCCATGCGGAGCCGCGCCGTTTCGAGCTGATGGATCGGAATCGCCATTATTTTGCCAACTCGCGGGCGATCTCCGCCACGCGGTCGAACGAGGCTTCCACCCGGCCACGGGCCTCCGTCGCGAACCGCCGGATCTCCTCGGGAAACTCGGTGGGCACATTCGCCTTCGCCGCCTTGTAGGAATCGAAATGCAGATGCGCCACACCCATGTCCTGCATCATCGCCCGGGTTTTCCAGGTGTTCGAATCCCACGTGGAATAAGGAATCTCCAACACCGAGCTCGCCACCGCCGCGTGGAAGCGGCCGATGCACAGACGGCGGTAGGAACCCAGCTTGTTCAGGTAACCGGCCACCGTCGGATAGCGCGTGTTGAAGCCGATTTTCCACCGCACTTTCACCGGGCCGACGTGCAGATACTGGCGCACCACGTTGTCCGTCTCGCCGAGATCCTCGGTGGGAGCGGGCTTCTGATAGGAGCGGAGAAACGACGAGGCGAACATCGCGTCCGGCACCGTCACGCAGCGGCCGCCGGCTGCGTTCACCGCCGCCGTGCTCGCGGATTCGCGGGCGGTGATGTAGAGGAATTTGCTTAAATCCGGGTGCGGCGAGTTTTCCTGATAGACGCAATTCATCAGGACGGACGGGAATTGCCCCGCCAGATCCAGCAGGTGGCGGTGTTTGTCATGGTGGATCGAGCCCTCGCCATTGATCACCACCAGGTCCACGGCCGCGAGTTTCTCCGCATAGTCCGCGAGGTTGAAATCCCGCTTGAGCGAGATTTTCAGGTCCAGCCCGGTGCGTGCGAATTGCTCGCGGAACGTCTGGCACACCAGCCGGCAGCCGAAATGCGACTGATAGATACTGGTGTCGTTGATGAGCGCGACGGTGGGCTTTTTCATGAAAGTCGTTGGCAAAGTTGCTCCGCCATCACCTCGGTCACCTTGATCACGGGCCTCGGATTCTTTAGGAAATCCCGGTTCACGTCCGTTAGCCGGGCCATCGGCAAACGCACGATCAGGCCCAGCGATTCCAGGTTCGCCAGATAGCCGGGCATGAAGCTGTTGGCCGGAAAATTAGTGGTTTCGGGCTGGATCACGACGACGGGCTTATCGGTCGCCACCGCCTCTGTCACCATGGAAATGCTGTCCTGCGTCACCCAGATCACCTCCGCCGCGCCGAGGTAGGCGGCCAGTTTTTTCTCCGGCTGATGGCACCACCAGACGGCGTCCGCCACGATTTCGGGTGGTAGGAGATTCCGCAGCCGCGCTTCCAGTTCTTTCCCGGTCCGGCGGGAACTCGTCACCAGCCAGCGGATCCCCTCGCGCCCGGCCAGTTGCGCCATGCCTTTTGTGAGATTCTCCCAGTCGGCATCCTGGAAATCATGGCTGCGCGACTTGCCGCCTATCAGCATCGCCCACAGCATACCCGTCGGTTGGTTTGACCAATCCGCCGCTGCTTGCTTGACGATTTCCGGGGTGATTTTTGTGGGAATCACGTCCATCCGGAGGTCGTTGGCGGCCGTTTCCAGCGACGACGGGGTGAAAACGGTATGAAACCACTCCGCCGGATACGGCTTCCGCTCGCCGAGGAAAACGAAGGGCACGCCGTATTTCACCGCCAGCGTCCGCGCCGCGAACACACTGCGGCCGCCGCTGGAAACGATCAGGTCCGGCGTGGGCTCGTCCGCTTTCGCCCGCTCCAGGCCGAGTGGCCCGTCCAGCATCCAATCCGGTAGCGGGCGACCGCTTTTTCCCATCCAGAACAGCCGGATCAAATGGCGGACGAAGCCGCTGATTTTAGGCCGGCACTCGAATTGCCGGATTTCCACCGGCCATTTTTCCGCGAGCGCGGCGGCCAGCCCGATGGATTGACTGACATGGCCCGGGCTGCCTTCGCTGATGATCCACAGGATGCGTTTGCCGTTCATGCCGGTTGGGAAAAACTACTCCCGCCAGAACTCCTTGACCCACGGGGAGGGGAAAACGAAGCGATTGATGTAGCGCCGCCAGCGTTTTTCGGTGTGGCGTTTGTTCCAGACCCACTTGAGATATTCCAGCCGCGGAACGTGCGGCGTCGCGTCCGACCATTGGCCGAGAATGCCGTCCGGCGGCTTGGGGTGACCCGGGAACGTGACGATTTTCACCCCGCGCGGCAGGACCGGCGGGCGCAGATAACGCAGCGGCCAAATGCCCATGCAATGGATTCCATAATGCTTGGTCCATGCGTGCGGCCAGAATTTCACCCCGCTCTTGACCCCGGCGGTGACGTAATTCTGCTCGAACCGGTATTTCCGCGAGATCTCGACGGAGTTCGCCCGCAGGTTTTCGAGCATGTACGGATTTCCACCGATCGGAAACCGGAACACCGAAGTTTGCCCGTGTTTGCCGAAAAACCGCACCCAGTTGCGGGCGACGATCACGTCCGACGGGTCGCCGTAGGTGAAATAGTCGTCGATGTTCGAGGCGATCACCGAGTCCAGGTCGATGAAAAGCGCGGTGCCGGTGAGCCTGCCGAGTTCTTTGCCCCAGAGCGCGATTTTCGGCCATTTGCCCGGCACGTCCGGCGGGATTTCGCACTCCAGCAGCGGGATGGGCAGGCATTTCACCTCGGGACGGATGCCCGTGGCGTCGTCGGTGAAGCAGATGAGCGTGAAGTCTCCGGTGACATTGCGCCGGACCATCGCATACATGATATTCACGTATTCCGGGCCGTAAACGGTGCCCCACTTCATACAGACAACTTGCTTCATCGCGGGTCCTTGAGAACGGATTGGTAAACCTCGAGCGTGGAATTGAGCATCCGCTCCAGCGCGAATGCCTCTGCCGACGAGGGCGTCGGGCGACCTTTCAGGATTTCCCCGGTCCGGTCAATGGCGCAGTTCAAGTCGCCGACTTTGATCAGACCCTGCGGGAAAATCACCCGCAGCTGCTCGGCCACACCGCCGTGATCGTAGGCGATGACCGGTTTTCCCAAGGCGAGCGCCTCCAATGACACCCGGCCGAACGCCTCCGGATCGTGGGACAGCGAATACACGATCTCGGAGACCGCCATGATTTCCCGCAGGTCGGTGCGGTGGCCGAGGAACGACACGTGATCCGTGACGCCGAGCGAGGCGGCGAGTTCCTTGAGCTCGTCGAGGAAGGCGAGTTTTTTGGGATGCGGCTCGCCGACGATCAGACCGTGCACCGGCGTCCCGGATTCGAGCAGCTTGGCGATGAGCCGGATGAAATCCTCCTGCCCTTTCCACCGCGTGAGCCGGCCGGGCATCAAAAGCGGAGTCCGTCCTTCGAGCTCCGGATGTTCTGCCTGCCAATTTTTCAGCCATTCCGCCGACGGGGTAAATCCCGCGGGATAATCCGCCTCAGCCACCCCCCGGTGAATCACCCGGATTTTCGCCGCATCGGTCATCGGGTAATTTCTCAGAATATAATCCCGCACGCTTTCGGAAACGGCGATGACCCGCTCGCCCCGCGTCATCACGGCGGAATAGCCATTCACCGAGTAAAATCCATGCACGGTCGTCACCAAACGCGGGCGGCTCGCCCTGGGCAGACTTTTCCAAGCCAGCCACGCCAGCCACGCCGGAAGCCGCGACCGCAGGTGAATGATGTCCGGTTTTTCGCGGAGAAACAGCCGCCGCAATTTCGGGATCTGCCCGAGCGAGGCAAGCGCCTTGCGGTGGACCGGCATCTTGAAATGTCGTGAGCCGGCTTTTTCCAGATCCGCCACCATCCGGCCACCGTTGGAAATGACGACGGACTCGTCACCGCGCCCGACCAGAAATGCGGCGACTTCCAACGTGCCGCGCTCGACGCCGCCACCATTCAACTCGGGCAGGATTTGGATGACTTTCATGGCGTGGAGGACAGGGAAACCAACGGAATCGACTCTTTTCCAGCGGCTTTCACAAGCGCCTTCGAAGCATCACAGGCGAGGATGTAGTCGATGGGCAGCCCGGCGGCCAGATCGATCGCTTCGATGGATTTCCGCAAGAGGTCGCGGTCATTGGTAACCGCCACGGTGTGAACGATTTCCGTGCCGGTGAGCCAGGACGGCAGCTCCTGTCCCGGAACCAGCACGATTTCGTAAATCACATCCGGGTGCGTCCATTCTTCCGGCAACTGCCACCCGGCGGGCGCACCCGCCAACCACAGCAAGGCACGGTGCGGATTGCCCTCGCCCATCGAATCCGGGCCTAGCCATTTACGGATTGGATGTTTCGGGCTGATGTAAACTTTCCACCGCTCCTGGAGCCAGAACACGTCGGTCGGGCTCTCCTTCAAGGCCTGTTCGATGGCCACCATGCAATCCGCCGTCTTGTGCGGGCGGTTCACCGGGTGGTAGCGGATCGCCCATTTCCCCGGAGCCACGGTGCGCACCGACATCGAGAGGATCTCGCTCTTGCTCCGCCGCGCCATCAGGCTGGGCAGCGGGCTGGCACGCGTCAGCCGGCCGAAGTATCTCACGAGCTCGCCTTGGTGGCCAACCCGTTGATCCGCAAGGATTCCCAGAATTCCGCCCTCGCGCAAAAACCCGGTTACGTAGTGGAAACTGTCGCGTTTGGAGAAAAGCCGGGTGCCTTCGTGCTCGCGGTGGGCGAGCACCCGGGCGTTGAGAATCGGGTTGTTCAGCGGGCGGTAAAATGCGCCCATTTTGTGCCCGGGAGGGAATTTCAAATTGATGCGGCTGAGCAGCTCCCAGTTCCCCATGTGCGACGGCATCAACGCAAGACCAGGGCTGCGGGTCAGCGCGGATTCCAGAACCTCCTGATTTTCAACGGTGACGATCCGGTCAATTTCCTCAAGCGACAGGTGCGTCGAGTGCATGGCGGACAACAAATTCCCCGCTGTCCGGCGGAAAGTCTCTCGCGCCATCTGACGCAAAGTCGGCAGGTCGTGCTCGCCGTAGAACGCGATGCGCAGATTCCTCAAAATCACCCGCTGCCGGAACGGCATGAAATGCCAGGCGAGCCCGCCGAGGGCCTCGCCGAAGCGGAAAACCACCGGTCCCGGGAACAGCCCCACGAGTTTCTCGATCCCCGTCTGGGCCAGCCACTCGAGCCGCCACTTCCAGAGCTTGGGATGATTTTCTGAAGACTCACGAGCCACTCGCCGAGCTGTAACGGCTCAGGAACATCCATGCAAGGCTGATGCCGGATCACCGGACCACCCACGAGTGCTTCGCCCAGAAGCGGTCGAGCTCGTCAACGGAGCCGTTGAAGGCGTTGTGCTCCAGCGGGCGGTCCATCGAGCCGAAAAACGGCGGCGATTTCCACGGGCCGTGGTGGTAGTGCTTGGAAACCGACCGACCGGACCACTCGACGCCTGCGTATTGCCACATCGCCCAGTCGTCCCAGATGCCATACGCCTTCATCAGCTTGTGCGGCGTCTGGAAACTGCTGGTCGGCGCATAGAGCGCGATCCAGTAGGGGCATTGGCAAATGCGGCTTTTTTGTGCGGCGGTCGCGTTGGCCAGCGAGTTGCGCAGCCGGTCGCTGTTCTCCAGATAGATCGCCGGCAGCACGCCGGTCCGGGCCTCCACGCGGTCGATGAAGGCGACGAGATCCGCCGGGCTGGACTTGGTGTCGAAGTCGCCGACCAGCAGAATCCGCTTTCCCAAGAGCCCGCGCGAGGTCGCGATTTCCCGCAACCGGTTGATGTATTGGTCCGCCTGCCAGGTGGCGTCCGTGGTTTTCAGCACGAAATAATAGGTGCCGAGCCGCATCCCCTGACGGTCCGCGGAGCTGAGGAAATCCGTGCATTTTTCGTCGAGCGCCGGACCCTTGCCGCAGCGGGCGATCAGACCGTGCGCTCCATTGCGCCGCAGCGCGGAGACGTCGGTGGCGGAAAACGATTCGCCGGACCGTTGTTTTTCCTTCGGGTCGTAGGACGAGACGTTGACGATTTTCGGCGCGTTCTGCAGCGCGATCCGCCCGTATCCGCCGCCGCAGCTGTTGAGGAGCAAGGGCACGATGGCGGCGAGGACCGGGAGCGGAAATTTCATGGGCCAGTCAACCGCATCTTGGGCCGCAGCGCAACCCTCGAAGCGGCAGGCACCCGCCAAGCCGCCGGCGCGGATCCGATTTTCACCAGCTTACACTGGCGCGGGCCGTGGAATCCCGCTATGCCCCGGGCGCGCCACAGGGCGAAATTTTCCCATGATTCCCGAACTCACCCTCATCAAGGCCGGTACCGGCGTCCTCACGAAATCCGCCGACGGCACACTCGACAAGGCCGCGCTAGTGCACCTCGTTTCGGCCATCGCCGGGCTGATGGATGCCGGGCACCGTTGTTTGTTCGTCTCCTCCGGCGCGGTCGGCTCCGGCGTTTCCGCGCTCGGACTCACGGAATATCCCACGGAAACCGCCACCCGCCAGGCTTGCGCCGCGATCGGCCAGGCGCGGCTGATGCAGACCTACAGCAGCTTGTTTTCAAATTTCGACATCACCATCGCACAGGTGCTTCTCACCGCCGCCGATCTCGGGACGCCGGAGCGCGCGGGCTACGTGAGCGACACGTTCCGCCGCCTGCTGATGGAGCCGCGCATCCTGCCGATCATCAATGAAAACGACTCGGTCGCCGTGGAAGAGCTGAAATTCGGCGACAACGACATGCTCTCCGTCCGCGTCGCAAAACTCGCCGGGGCCTGCCGCGTGATCCTGCTCACCAGCGTGGACGGTCTGCTAGACCCCGCGACCAGCGAGCTCATCCCCGAGGTGACCGACATCGACAACGTCTTCCGCCACGTCCGCGAGGACAAGGGCCGCTTCTCGATGGGTGGCATGGCCTCGAAACTCTCCGCCGTGAAATTCGCCGTGGACGCCGGGATCGAGACCCACATCGCCCACGGTCGCCACCCGGAGCGCCTCGCGGACATCGTCGCGGGGAAGGGGATTTCCACCAAGTTCCACGCCGCCCCGTCGCCCGTTGATTAATTCTACTTAGTTTAATCGGAAAGTTGGCAGGATTTCTGCTTAACCCATTCGTCCGGAGTGACATAAGAATTCAAAATCAAACCAAT
>JAIFNK010000301.1 GCA_020047775.1 Akkermansia sp.
CGCATCGAGCGGAAATCCACACTTCCCACTGGCTAGCCCCGGTCGGCCGCCCTAGATAGTCCACCATGAAATCCTGCCTCGGCATCCTGATCGTTTTTATCACCCTCGTCGCGGTCATCGGCGGCGGGGCGTTTCTCTGGTATCTCAGCAGCACCTCGGAGTTCACACGAACGGGGGGAGACGCCAAAAACCCGCCCAAGGCCATCATCGTCCCACCCAAGGCCGTCCCGGTCCGCTAGACCATCCTCGCATAACAACCGCGGAGCCCGGTTCGCCATTTTTCAAGGAAAGCCAGGTTTCTCACCGCCTTCGAAGCCGCTTCGACGTCCGGCTCACCTGAATTCTCCCACTCCGGAAAAAATGCACACTCGCGGGTGATCAGTGATTCCACTTTGGAAATCGCCTTCTCCACGGCCTCGCGGCAAATCTGTGTTTCACCTTCCGTCATCGCCCGGACGAGCACCGACTTCGCCTCGTCCCGCTTGCGGATGACCGACTCGGCCTGCTGGGTCACCGCCCCGACTTCGGAAAAAACCTCCATCAACGAGCCCTCGATGGTCCCGCGCACATCCCCCGGCGTGCCCCGCAACTCCAACCAGTGCCGCAGCCGCCGCGACGGACTCGACACCACGGCAAACGCCTCCCGCAACGCCGCAAACTCCCCGTCTCCGCCACCGGCGTCCGGATGCGCCTGCTTGCCCGCCTCGCGGAACAGGTCGCGCAAGGTCTCGTCGGATAGAACCAGCCGCGGCTCGATTCCCAGAATTTGAAAGGCATTCGTCACTCGCCGGAAAACTGGCCACGTTTCCCACCGCCCGTAAAGCGCAGCGACGCTTGAATCGCTCCCCGTTCCCACCTAGTCTCCGCCCGCCATGCCTGCGCCGAGAAAAATCGCCCTGTTCGGCGGCACCTTCGACCCCGTCCACCTCGGGCACATTCATCTCGCCACGCTCGCCAAGGACACGCTGGACCTCGACGAAGTCCGCTTCCTCCCGTGCCGGATTTCCCCCCACAAAACGGGCCGCCAACCGGCGAGCGGCGAGGACCGCTGCGAGATGCTCCGCATCGCCACCGAAGACCTGTCATGGGCCGTGGTCGATGATTTTGAACTCCATCAGCCCGGCCCGAGTTACTCGTTCGAAACCGCCGAAGCCATGGCCGAGCGATTTCCCGACGCCCGCCTCTTCTGGATCATGGGCGGCGATCAGTGGGATTCGCTTTTGAAGTGGAAACACCCGGAACGTCTCGCCCGCTGCGTCGAGTTCATCGTGCTCGCCCGTGGCGAAACTCCGCAACCCCGCGAAGGCTACCGCCTTCATGTCATCCGCGGCGACGGACACCCGGCATCCGCCACGAAAATCCGCGAGACGGTTTCAAAGGGAGAAACCACCCACCCGTGGCTCCATCCAAAAGTCGCCGAATGGATCAGGGAAAAAAAGATCTATCACCCGTGACACAGGCATTCCTGCCTGTTCTTTCACAAGCCACCGCACCTCGAAGAACAGGCAGGAATGCCTGTGTCACTTCACCCGGGACAGCCCGAAGCGCCACAACCACACAAACGCCAGCAGGATCGCCGCCAAGCCGACATGCAACACCTGCACCCACGAGTAAATGTGGATTTGCGACATCACCACGCCGAGCACCATCTGCGAGATCACGATTCCCACCGCCACCTTTTCAACCCGGCCCGGGCCACCGATCCGGTGCCGCTTGGTAAGTTGCCACGCCCAAACCGCCGCACCTAACACCGCCCATGAAAAACTCCGGTGCACCACATAGAGCCAGGAACCTTCCAGCTCGCCGGTCCAGGTCGAGCGCTCGGCGTTCACATGGAGTTTCGCCAGCTCGTCGGTGATTTCCCGGACTTGTGAGCCGAGGACGCCCTCCAGCACGATCACCGCTAACAAAACATTCACCGCCAGCCGGAGCTTCGCATGGACCGGAGAATCCAGCTCGATCCGCCACGGCGTGTCGGTCCCCCGCCAGGCGCAATACATCATCGTCCCGAGCAGCGCCATCGCCAGAGCGAGGTGGGTCGTTAGAACTCCCGGACTCAGCCCGCTGTAAACCACCCGCGCGCCCATCCAGGCGTTGATCAGCACCACCGCCAGCGAGGTGAACGCCATCCAGAACACCAGCGGCCGCTTCTCCCGCTGCCAGAACGCGGCGATGAAAGTCGCCAGCGAAAAAAAGCCCACCGGCAGGCTCGTCAGGCGGTTGATGAACTCCGTCCACACGTGCCGCGGGTTGAACTCCTTGCGCAGGCTTTCCTCCGAGATCGTCGCCGGGTCGCGCCCCATCCGCTCCGCCTTGCGCTGGAATTTCTCGATCGGCAGTTTGGAAAAATCCACCTCCTCCACCTTCGTCGGCGGGATCAGGCAGCCCCAGCACGTCGGCCAGTCCGGACAGCCCATGCCCGCCCCGGTCACCCGCACGATCGCCCCCACGAACATCAACACCAGCACCGAAACCAAGGCCGCCGTGGCCAGTTTTTGAAAGCGCTTCATCCCCATGCGCGGACCATGCGCGGGCACGCCCGGAATTCCAGCGAAAATCCCGCCCCCGCGCGGCACCTCCCCCTCTTCGCACGTAGTCCCGCTTTCAAGCGGTCTTCTCTTCCTCTTCGCACACGCCGGAAACGATCCTCACCGACAGATGCAAGTTTCTTGCATATCGAAACCAGCGACGCCAAAGTCGCGGCGTGCGCGGCTCACCTCTCGTCCGATTCCTCCTTCTCGCCCTGGCCCTCGCGGCGACCGGGCTCGGATTGATGCGCGTGACCGCCGCGCGTGACGGCGACACGCCACCCCCCACGAACCTCGCGACGAACAAACCCGAGGCGCTTGAAACCTCCATCCCCTACCGCCTGCTGCTCTCAGCCCCTGCCGCGGAAATCGAGATCAACACCGGTAAAACGATCCGCCCTCCAGTCGACGGCCCGATCTCCGGAACACTCGAAATGGATCCGAAGAACCCGCATGTCGGGCTGGTCGTCCGCTGGAAAAACCCCGCCACCGCCGGCGAGCGCCGTTTTGCCAAGCTCACCCTCGAAGCTCCGGGACAAGCGACATTCACCCACGTCTTCGATGCCGCCGGCGATATCGACGATTTTCTGGAACTCCCCTTGCCCGAGCCAAAATGAGTGAAACCCACCACGACTGCTGCGCCCACCACGGGCATCATCACGAGTTAGTGATCGAGAACCTAACCGTCAGCTACCGGCGGGTGTTGGCGCTGGAAAACGTCTCCCTCGCGACCTCCTGCGGCAACCGCGTGGCCCTCATCGGCCCGAATGGCGCGGGCAAAAGCACACTGCTCAAGGCCATCGCCGGACTGGTCCCCCGCGATGGAGGCTCCATCCGCTGGCGGGGCACCGCGGTGAAAAAATGGTCGCGCGAATTCGCCTATCTGCCGCAGCGCGAGGAGGTGGACTGGTCGTTTCCCATCACCGTCCGCGGGCTGGTGGAAATGGGCCGCTACCCGCAAACCGGCTGGTGGCGGAAATTCTCCGCCGCAGACACCGCCGCGGTGGACCGCGCGCTCGACTCGCTCGCGCTCATGGACCTGCAAAACCGCCAGATCCGCGAGCTTTCCGGCGGCCAGCAACAACGGGCCTTCCTCGCCCGCGCGCTGGCGCAGGAGGCACACGTGCTGTTGCTCGACGAGCCGTTCACCGGGCTCGACCGCAACGCCTCGCTGCTTCTGGGAGACCTGCTGGCCAAGCTCGCCCACGAGGGACGCCTCGTCATCGCCTCCCACCACGATCTCAACACCGTGCCCCGTCTGTTCGACGAGGCGCTGGTGCTGGCAACCCGGCCGCTCGCCTTCGGGCCGGTGGCGGAAATCCTAACGCCCGAGCTGATCGACCGCACCTTCCACGAACCCGTCGTCCCCGCCTGACCCATGGATTTCGAACTCCTCACCAATCCGTTCTATCAGCGCGCGCTCGCCACGGCGGGTTTCATCGGATTCGCCAACGGCTTCTTCAGCGGCTTCGTCGTGCTGCGGCGCAACGCGTTGTCCGTCTCCGCGCTTTCGCACACCATGCTGCCCGGCATCGCGCTGGGGATTTTCCTGACCGGCGCCCTCAGCCAGTGGAACGCCTTCCTCGGCGCGATGTTCGCCGCACTGTTAGTCGGACTCGGCTCGGTCGCGGTCGCCCGGGGAAACCGGGTGGAACAAGGCACCGCGCTCGCCGTGCTCTACACCGCCGCGTTCGCCGCCGGCATCGCCCTGCTGCCGAAACTCGACACCCGCCAGGAGCTCGAGCACTGGCTCTTCGGCGACATCATCGCCGTCGGAAACACGGACATCTGGATCGCCTTCGGGATCGGCGCGTTCACGCTGCTGATCACCAATTTACTCATGCGCCCCATCCTGCTCACCCTGTTCGAACCGAACGTGGCGGCGGCACAGGGTGTGCCGGTGCGCTCGATCCAGTATCTGATATTCGGCCTGCTCGTCCTGGCGCTCGTCTCGTCGCTGCAGGCGGTGGGCTGTGTGTTGTCCGTGGGTCTGCTCGTCACCCCGGCGGCGACCGTTTCCCTGCTCACCGACCGCACGTCCGCGCTCTTCTGGGGCGGCGGCCTCATCGGCGGCGGCGGCTCGATCGTGGCGGTTCTGCTTTCGGGGAAATTCGGAATCGCGCCCGGTCCGGCGATCGTGATCGTGCTCGGACTCTTGTTCATCGCCGCCTATCTGTTCAGCCCGAAATACGGCCTGCTAGCACCGCGGCGGTGAGGCTGTGCGAAGATTGGAGCGCGGAATTTATTCCACGCGAAGTCTCCATCCCAACTCTGGCGGAATCAATTCCGCGCTCCACGCTGTCACTCCGCCGAGTGAATCGAACCATCCTTGATGACCAGCGTCCGGTCGCCGATTTTCGCGAGGTTCTGGTCGTGGGTCACGACGACCAGGGTGACTCCGTGCTCTTCCACCAGATCAAAAAGGATCCGCATGATTTCCGCGCTGTTCCTGGAATCGAGATTGCCCGTTGGCTCGTCGGCGAAAAGAACCTGCGGCTCGTTCACGATGGCGCGGGCGATGGCGACCCGCTGTTGCTCGCCGCCGGAAAGCTCGGCGGGAAGATGCTCCGCCCGATCCCCCAGGCCGACGCGCTCCAGCGCCTTGAGCGCGAGCGCGGTGGTGTCATTCCCGGAAATCGCTCCGGGCACCGCCACGTTCTCCAGCGCGGTAAGCTCGGGCAACAGGTGATAGTTCTGGAACACATAGCCGATGCGCTTGTTGCGGAACCGCGCCTGCGCGCGGCGGTCGAGCGCGTAGAGATCCGTGCCGTCGATGTGGACGCGGCCTTTTTCCGGGTGCTCAAGTCCGGCCAGCGTGTAAAGCAGCGTCGTCTTGCCCGCTCCGCTGGGGCCGCACAGGAAAACCTTCTCGCCACGCTGGATCCGCAGGTCGATGCCGTGCAGCACCTCGATGGACTTGCGCCCGATCCGATAGCTGCGGTGCAGGTCGATGGTTTCGATGATCACGTCGCTCATGCGGGACAAGGTGCGGGAACCGGGAGCGGCGCGCAAGCCCCGGCGTCGCAGTAAGTCTTGCCCCGGGGCCATCCCACGGAATAATTCCCGGCATGCACATCGCCGAAACCGGAAGCGCCCTCAGGGAAATCCTGAAAAACGCCCCTCGCCCGGTCGTTCTCGTCCCGACCATGGGTGCCTTCCACCCCGGCCACCTTTCCCTGATGCGCCGCGCCCGCGAAATCGCCGGACCGGACGGCACCGTGGTCGTCTCCATCTTCGTCAATCCCATCCAGTTCGACCGCGCCTCGGACCTCGCCGCCTACCCGCGGCCGATGGCGAGCGACCTTGCCGCCTGCGAATCCGCCGGGGTCGATCTCGCCTTCACCCCTGCGGCGGATTCCATGTATTTCGCGGACCGCTCGGTCACCGTCAGTGAAACCCTGCTCTCGCGCGGCCTCTGCGGGGCGGCCCGCCCGGGCCACTTCGACGGCGTCTGCACCGTGGTCTTGAAATTGTTCCTGCTCACCGGATGCGACGCCTCGGTCTTCGGCGAGAAGGATTTCCAACAGCTCGCCGTCATCCGCCGGATGGTGCGCGACCTGGACGTCCCCGTGGAAATCATCCCCTGCCCCACCATCCGCGAGGCGGACGGCCTCGCGATGTCCTCCCGCAACTCGCGCCTCACGCCGGAGCAACGCGCCGACGCGCCGCGGATCCGGCGCGCCTTGTTAGCCGCCGCCGGACTAACATCCCCGGCGGAGATCATCGCATCCGCCACCGCCAGCATCGAGGCATCCCCTCTCTCCCGCATCGACTATCTGTCACTGGTCGACGCGGAGACGCTGCAACCCGTCACCAGCCTCGACCGCCCGTCCGTGCTCGCGACCGCCGTGTTTTACGGCGAGGTGCGGTTGATCGACCATGTTTCCATCCCCAAAACATCGGCATGAACCCATCCATCTTTCCCATTCTCTTGACCCGGTTCAGACACTCAAGGTCCTTGCCGGCAGGCGGACGGCGGCATGCCCATGTGTTTGCGGAACAGACGTGAGAAATAGAACGGGTCTTCGTAACCGACGATGGATGCGGCTTCGGCGACGTTGTGGTTTCCTTGTTGGAGTAAATCCATCGCGCGTTGGAGGCGCAGGCGGATCAGCAGGCCCAGTGGCGGCATGCCGGTCTGACGGCGGCAGAGTTCGCTGAAATGCGGAATACTGAGATGGGATTCGCGGGCCAACTCGTCGAGCGTCCACGGTCGGGCGAGATCCTCCCGCATCAGGGAAAGCACTTTGAGCAGGCGGTTTTCCGCGCGGCGGGATCGGCTGCCGGGCGCGCGCTGGTGGACTTTCGCCAGACCTAACAATCGCCCGAACGCGGTCGAGAGACCGGTCATCGCCGCCTCGCTGAAGCCATGGGTGGCGTGGCGGAAGGTGTCTTCAAACGCCTCGATCATCACCGCGGGATCGTCCACCGAGACGATGGGATTTGTCGGGGAAACGCCGAGATTTTCGAGATGGTCGCCGGCGCGCAATCCCCGGAAGTGCATCCAGAAGATCGTCCATGGCGAGCGTGGGTTGGCGCTGTAAACGTGGTGCTCGCGGGGCGGGAGAAACAGAAGGTCGCCGGGTTCCATTTGCCATTCCCGACCGGCGAGTGTGCAGGACCCTTTGCCCGAGATGCAGGCGATCAGAATGTGCTGCGAGGTGCCGTGCGGACGCTCGACGTAATGCCCGCCCGCCGCGACGAAGGTGCCGATGTGGGTGACGCAGAGATCGCGGGTGACCGGCTTGCGGGCGGCCTCGACGGCGATGGCGGGCGGGATGATCACCAGGCGCTGCCCCGGGAAGCCTTCGGGACGTTTTTCCGGTAGGGCTGCCTTCATGGCCGGTAGGACACGGCGAAAACCGAGGAATGTCCATGCATTTCCTTCGATGTTCCATGGTGAAACCCGCTGCGGATTCCGTAATCTCCGGGCAACCCATTGAACTTTCCATGAACATCGCGCCCCAGGATCTCCTCGTATTTGTCGGATTTTTCGTTCTCGTCGTCGGACTCAGTGTCTGGAAAAGCCGCAAGGCGAAGGGGCACGAGGAGGACAGCTCGGACTTCTTCCTCGCCGGCCGCGGGCTGACCTGGCCGCTGATCGGCATCTCGATCGTGGCGGCGAATATTTCCACCGAGCAAATGGTGGGCATGGCCGGCCAGGCGGCGGGCTCGACCGGGTTGGCGGTGAGTTGCTGGCAGTTGCTCGGCTCGGTGTTCATCGTGATCATTTCCATGACCCTGCTGCCGAAGTTCCTGCGGGCGGGGATTTACACGATGCCGGAGTATCTCGAATACCGCTACAACACGGCGGCGCGCGGGATCATGGCCGTCCTAACGGTGGCGATCTACGCGGTGGTGATGCTGCCGGCGGTGCTCTATTCCGGCGGCGTGACGCTGCGGGCGATCACCGGGATGGATCTGACGAAAGCGGTGTGGCTGATTGGATTGATCGGTGCCGGTTACTCGACGATCGGCGGCTTGAAGGCGATCGCCTGGGCGGACCTCGTGCAGGGGCTCGCGCTGCTGGCGGGTGGCATGATGATTTTCTTCCTCGGTCTGGATGCGGTCGGCGGGTGGGACAAGTTCGCGGAATTCAACGCGCCGAAACTCCACATGGTGATGCCGGCGGACAACAAGGACCTGCCATGGACCGGCGTGGCGGGCGGGATGTGGATCGTGATGATTTATTACTGTGGATTGAACCAGTTCATCGTGCAGCGGAATCTCGCCGCGAAGTCGCTGAAACACGGACAGCTCGGGATGATTTTCGCGGGCGGACTCTGGCTGCTGGTGCCCTTCGCGATGGTGATGCCCGGGTTGATGGCGCAGCAACTCTACGGCGCCGAGCTCGGCACGAAAACCGACGCGGCGTTTCCCACGATGGTGACCAAACTGATCGCGCCGGGCGTGCGTGGCTTCATCTACGCCGCCATCGCCGGTGCCGTGACCAGCACACTGGCTTCGTTGCTCAACTCCGCGTCCACGATTTCCACGATGGATGTCTATCGGCGGATGTTCTCACAGAACGCCTCGCAGGAAAAACTCGTCTGGCTTGGCCGCGGGCTGACGCTGGCGTTTGTGATCGCCGGTTGTTCGATCGCGCCGGTGTTGGACGACCCGAAATTCGGCGGCGTGTTCCAATACATCCAACAGTTCCAAGGCTACATCTGGCCCGGCGTGGTGGCGGCATTCATCATGCCCTTCGTACTGCCCAAGGTCCCGGGCGCTGCGGGCGTGGCGGCCTTGCTAACCGGTCCGCTGGCCTATGCGGCGTTCCAATTCACCACCAAATCGGACGCGCGTCCGTGGGGACATGAAATTCATTTCCTCCTGCAAGTGCTGCTCGCCTTCCTCGCAGTGGGCACGCTGATGACGGCGATGGCCCTGATCTCGCCGCTTGCCAAGGCCAAGGAGCTCCCCGTTCGCGAGGAGATCAGCCTGGTCACCGAGCCCATCGTGAAAATCGCAGGCGGCCTCGTCATCCTCGGTGTCGTCCTGTTCTTCATCATCTTCTGGTGATCGCGTCCGATCTCAAATTTGATATTTCAATCTCCAGCACCATGTCCGTGATTGCCAAACTCGAGCCCCGCGTCATTTCCACTTACCCGGTCGGCGCGCCGGAGAAGAATCCGGTATTCTTCGAGAAACGCGTCTATCAGGGATCTTCCGGCAAGGTGTATCCCGTGCCGTTCATCGACAAGGTGTTCGATGAACCGCAGCCGGTTTCCTATCAATCCGCGCGATTGGAAAACGAGTTCGTGCGTCTGGTGATGCTGCCGGAAATCGGCGGGCGGATTTTCATCGGCCAGGACAAGACGAACCGCGACTACGATTTTTTCTACCGGCAGGACGTGATCAAACCGGCGCTCGTCGGCCTCGCCGGGCCGTGGATTTCCGGTGGCGTCGAGTTCAACTGGCCGCAGCACCACCGCCCCGGGACTTTCATGCCGGCGGATGTCTTCATCGAAGAGGAAGAGGATGGCGCGCGCACGGTTTGGTTCAGCGAACATGATCCGATCACCCGGCTCAAGGGCATGCACGGCATCCGTCTGCGACCGGAATCCTCGTTGATCGAACTGCGGGCGCGTTTGTATAACAGAACGCCATTCACGCAGTCCTTTCTCTGGTGGGCGAACGTGGCGGCGATGGTGCATGAGCAATACCAATCGTTCTTCCCGCCGGACGTGCGCTACGTGGCGGACCATGCGGTGCGCGCGATGTCGTCGTTTCCGGAGGCGATGAATCCTTACTACGGCGTGGACTATCAGAACCGTCCGGGTGCCAACGACCTGAGCTGGTATAAGAACATTCCGGTGCCTACGAGTTATATGGTTTGTCAGACGCAGTTCGATTTCTTCGGCGGTTATGATTTCAAGGCGGGAGGAGGATTCGTGCATGTCGCGGACCGCCACATCGCTCCGGGCAAGAAACAATGGACGTGGGGCGACCATGCCTTCGGCCACGCGTGGGACCGCGAATTGACGGATACAAACGGCCCCTACATCGAATTGATGGCCGGAGTTTACACCGACAACCAACCGGACTTTTCCTATCTCACGCCTTACGAAACCAAGACGTTCTCGCAGTTCTGGTGGCCGATCCAAGGCATCGGTCCGGTCCAGCAGGCGACGGAAAAGGCCGCGCTGCGGATGGTGGTGGGCGAGGACCGGATGATCGATCTCGGCGTTTGTGTTTCGGAATCCGTGTCAAACGCGCGGTTGGTGGTGACGCGGGGCGTGGAGGTATTGGTGGAGAAAACCTTCTCACTGAAACCCGGAAAATGCTGGAAGCACAGCGGCCTGAAATTCACCGGGGAAAATCCAACGGAACTGCTGGCTGCAATTTTCGATGAGGATGGTGAATGCCTGCTCACCTACCACCCGGTCGATGAAAGCCGGATCATCCCGAACCGCGAGGTTGCGACGGAACCACCAGCTCCCGAGGAAACCGCATCGTCCGATGAGTTATACTTCACCGGTGAACATCTCGACCAATACCGCCATTGCACGCGCTCGCCGGAGTTGTACTGGAACGAAGCACTGAGCCGCGATCCCGGCGACGCCCGTTGCAACATCGGCATGGGCCGCCGGGCGCTGAAACAAGGCCGCTTGGATGCCGCCGAGGCACATTTCCAAAAGGCCATCGCCCGGCTGACCCGGCGTCATCCGAATCCGGAGACCGGGGAGGCGCATTATTTCCTCGGTTTGACGCTGGTGTTCAAGGGCGGGTTCGCAGCCGCCTATCCGTTGTTTTACAAAGCCACCTGGAATCAGGCATGGCGGTCGGCGGCGTTCTATCAAATCGCCTGCCTCGATTGCCGGAAGTTCGATTTCGACACCGCGCTGCGCCATCTCGACGAGGCGCTGGCGACGAATGGCGATCACACCAAGGCGATGGTCTTGCAAGCGGTGATCGCGCGCCACTCGGAAGATCCGGATGCCGCGGCAGAACTGTTGGCCGATGTGCTCGCGATGGATCCGCTCGACCACTGGGCGCGCTATGAGGGCACTGCCTGCGGGGTGGTTTCCAAAGAGGGCTTTCTAAATGTTTCCCGCAATGACGCGCAGACGGTTCTCGATCTCGCCTTCGACTATGCCGACGCGGGCTTCCATGACGACGCGGCGAAGCTCTTGGAAAGACATCTCTCACAGCCGGTGGCGGACTGCGCGGTCCCGAATCCCTTGTCGCGCAGCGCCATGAGCCTCTACGTCTTGGCCTGGTTGAAAAAGGACGGCAAGCTGCTGGCCAAGGCCCGCGCGCAGTCACCGGACCACTTTTTCCCCTCGCGCCTGCATGAGCAGATCGTCCTGGAATGGGCGCTGCAACAACCCGGCAGGGACCCGCTGGCGGCGTATGGTTTGGGAAATTATTTCTACGATCAGAAGCGCCATCAGGACGCCATCACCGTCTGGCTGCGTGCGGTCGAGGACGGCGCGTCGTTCGCCACGGTGTTTCGCAATCTCGGCATCGCGACGTGGAATCTGCAACGCGACGGCGATGCCGCGCGGAATTTCTATCTGCGTGCGCTGGAGCTGGATGCCCGCGATCCACGGTTGGTTTCCGAGTATGATCAATTGCGTTCAAAGCTGAATGATCCACTGATAGATCGTCTGGCGTTCCTTGAAGAGCGCATGGAGCGGGTCATGCAGCGCGACGATTGCACGGTGGCGCTGGCGACTTTGTACAATCTCACCGGGAACCCGGAAAAGGCGCTGGAAATCATCACTTCGCGCCGGTTCCATCCGTGGGAAGGTGGGGAGGGCAGCGTGCTCCGGCAGTTCACCACCGCGCATTTACTCATCGGCCGCAAGACGCTGGAGGCTGGTGACGCGGCTGCCGCGCTGGCCCACTTCACGGGAGCCATGGACACGCCGGAGAGCCTCGGGGAAGCCTATCACCTTCTTCAGGCGAAGGCGGATGTGAACTACTGGATCGGCAAGGCGCTGAAAGCTCTCGGCCGCGAAGACGCGGCCGGGGAATCCTTCACGCAGTCCGCGAATGAAGCCGGGGATTTCTCGGACATGGCGGTCACCGCGCACAGCACGCTGAGTTATTTCCGCGGGCTTTCCTTGCGGGAGTTGGGACTCGGAGACGACGCGCGTGCCGTTTTCTCGGACCTCAAGGCGTTTGCAGAAGCCAAGCTCAAGGAAACCGCGAAGATCGACTACTTCGCCACGTCGTTGCCGAACTTGCTGGTGTTCGACGAAGACCTTCAAGCCCGCCGCGGTGCGGAAAACCAACTGCTGTTAGCACTGGCCTATCACGGCCTCGGAGAAATGGCTGCCGCCCGCGCCGCGCTGGAGGAGACCCTCGCCTTCACCTGCGCGGACCAACTCACTGCGGATCTGCTGCGGGAATTTGCAACCGCCTGATTTCGCACGCGGACATTTCACCTCGACGCACTCAAAACTTGCGATTACAGAGCCGTGCATGTTTCGCCACTCCACGATTTGCCTGACCTATCTCTTGCTAGCCTCCGGCCCGTTTCTGCCCGTGGTCGCGGCTGGAGGTTGTATCGTGCCGCAAACCGACGCCGCCGCGTTCGATGAAAGTCGCTCGGTGGGCGAGTTCGAGGTGGTATCGTCCGAATCATTTCTTGCGGAAAACCAGACGATCCGCACCCGGGTGGCGCTGAAACTCGCGGAACGATTCAAAGGCGACGTGCCGAACCGGCTCGAAATCACAACTCCTGGCGGCAGCTTGGGCGATCGCAGCGATTTCCGCTCGGACTCACTTCCTCTCGAGGCGGGAAAATCCTATGTGCTGTTGCTAAACCGTGATGGCGGGGGAACCTGGTCGGCTCACCCACAGCATGCGTTTCGCGCCACGGCGAAGGGCCGCGGGCTGAGGGAGTTTTTCCGGAGTCAGGCGCGCGGACCACGGCCGAAAATCGTTTCCGCCTCGACGGCGGAAACCGTGACCGCTCAAGCGAATACCGGTGTGCCCGGCTCGGTCGTCACCCCCACCGGCTACATCGAAACCAGCGGCCAACCCACGCGCTTCGCGACCTGCGACGGCGACGAACCGATTCCCTACCTCATCGACATTGATGCCACCAAACTCCCGACAGGCATGACCCAGGCCGGCGCGGTCGCGGCGGTGGCGGAAGCGCTCAACGCGTGGGGAGCCTCCTCGTCCCTCAAATTCCGCTACGAAGGCACCCAATCGTTCGGGACCGCGGCCAGCAACATCGCCATTAAGGACCGGCGGCTGAGAATCCAGCTTCACGACAATTACAACGTGGTCAACACCAGCGGGGTGCTCGGCGTCGGCGGTGGTAGTTTTGAATCCCCCACCAGCACCTTCACCGGCGGGCAAGTCGGGAGCCAGGGATTCCAAGAACGGCTCTTCGGCTATGTGGTTTTGGAAAGCACCACCAACGCATCCTTCATGCTGAACACTGCGAATTTCAAACGGGTGCTCACCCATGAAATCGGGCATGCGCTGGGACTGGCTCATTCGAGTGAAAATGCCACGGAGCCGGACGCCACATTGAAAGCCGCCACCATGTATTATACCGCATCGGCCGGCTCCACCGGTGCGACGATCCAGACTTACGATGTGGACCGGATCCAGTTCGGCTATCCGGTGGGAAACACGCCGCCTTACGCGAGTGACCGCCTGCTTCCATGCATTACGACCAGCAATTTCGCGCTACTGCCCGCGGTTCCCGGGGTCAACCGCATCCAACTCCGGGCCATCGACCGGCAAGGCACCGCACTGACAGCGACCTTGACCGACAGCACTTCAATCAACGGAACATTTTCCCTGAGCGGCTCGACACTGACCTACACACCTAACGGCAACTTCGGTGACGCCCGCCTAACCGACGCGGAGATCGAAACAGGCATCTTTTATGATAAAGCATCCGTTCAATTCAGCGACGGAGTCAACACAAGCCGGGTTGCGAATTGCGTCATGCCAGGGTTTTCAAGAGACACAACCCCCACTGACGGTCTCCCAGATGCATGGATGACCGCCAATTTCAGCACGACCACGGTGGGAGCGCCTGGCTCCGGCCGCCACCCCGATGACGACCCCGACAAGGATGGTCTGATCAACCGCACCGAGTGGTATTTGAACACGAATCCGAACTCCGCCGCCAGCGGACCGGTGAGACCCGTTTACGACCACGCCGCCCGGCGGCTCACTTACACGCCGGTGCGTTTCGCGCCCTATTGGATCGAGTCCTCAAGCACTCTGGCCACGGCTTCGTGGTCGCTGCGGCGGGTCGGGTCGCTCTATCAATCCAGCGGCACCCTCACGTCCGACTTCACCGGCAGCACCGCTCCGGCCAGGGAGTTTTACCGCATCGGCACCGGGCCTTGAGCGGCGAACCGTCCCACGGGGCGGATACACCTGATAGAAGAACAGCAGGATTCCTCCCTCACCCGAGGCTCTCGGTCCGCCGCCGGCGTTTTTCAAACAGCACGGTCTCCCGATAGCCCGCCGCCTTCGCGAGGCCGGCCGCACGGGAGAACTCACGCGCCACTTCGCCCGGCGCGTGCGCGTCCGAGGAAATCACCAGCCCGATCCCGGCGGAACAAGCGAGTTCCAGAAACCGCGGCGCGGGGTAGGCCTCGGCGCACGGCTTGTGCCAGCCTGCGGTGTTGAGCTCGATGACGCTGCCGGACGCGGCGATGGCGTCGATGACCGGCTCGTAAAAGCGATCCAGATCGCCGGCGGGGATGTGGGCGAATTTTTTCACCAGATCCGGGTGGCCGAGAATGTCGAAAAGACCGCTGTCGGCCATCTTTGCGTAAGTTTCCCAATAATGCGTCCAGACGGCGTCCACGTCGCACTCCGCCCAGCGGCCGAGCCATTTCGGATTATCAAAATCCCAATCGCCGAGGTAGTGGACCGAGCCGATGAGGTAGTCCCACTCGTAGCGCGAGGCGAGATCGGCGATCCATGCATCGCAGCCCGCCAGCCAGTCGCATTCCAAGCCGGCACGCACCGGCAGCCGGCCTGCCGCGTGGGTCCGCGCCCGCTCGATCCAGCGGAAATAGTCCGGGATTTCCGCGATTTCCATCCGCCAGTCGTCGAAGGGTTCGGGGACCTGCGGGGCGTGATCGGAAATCCCGTATTCCGTGAGACCGGCTGCCAGTGCGGCCTCGATGTAAGCCTCAGGCTCCCCCTCGGCGTGGCGGCAAAGCGGCGTATGGGTATGATAATCAGCAGGCACTTGCGTAATTCGGGATGAATCCGGTTGAACGGAAGGAAAAAGCCATACTAAACTCGCCTCACGCTGCAAGCGCCAGATTTTCCTCAATGTCAGATTTTTCACCAGAGCCCACACCGGGTAATCCCGTCACCCGTCATCTCCTCGAGCAACTCCGCCGCCATCCCAAGCGGGTGGTTTTCACCGAGGGTGAGGACATCCGCGTCATCCAGGCCGCTGCCCGCTTGGTCGCGGAAGAGGTGGTCGCGCCAGTCCTGCTAGGAAACCGCCAGCGCATCCGCGACCTCGCCGCTGCGAATGACGTTTCCCTGAAATTCATCCACATCATCGATCCACCACTGGCATCCGACTTCGGACTCTTCTGCCAGCGGGTGGAAAACATGGCCCGCTACCGGACGATGCAAATCGGTGATCCGGCGGAAATCGTCGCCCGCCCGCACTACTTCGGCGCACTGATGGTCCAGTATGGTCAGGCGGATGCCATCGTCGGCGGGAACCAGGCGCTGCCGGTGGCCTACTTCCGGGCGCTGCTCCACACGATCAAACCGCTACCCTCCGTGCCGAAAATCTTCGGCGTGTCGATCCTGACGGGATCCCACCTCAAAAATCTGGGCGGCAGTGAAATTCTCTTCCTCGCCGACACCTGCTTAATCCCGTCGCCCGACGTCCAGGAACTCGCGGCGATCGCCCTGGAAACCGGCAAGCTCGCCCACCATTTCCTCGGCCGCAAGGCCTTCGTCGCCATGCTCAGCCACTCGACCAAAGGCTCCGCCGGCACGCCGGACGCCCGCCGCGTGGCCGCCGCCACGGCGCTGGCGCAGAGCGAGGCGATGAAACAATTCCTTGAAGTCAGCATCGATGGGGAACTGCAGGCGGACGCCGCACTCGACCCGGCGGCCGCCGAGATCAAGCTGCCAGCCGCCGAAGTCCGGCCGACAGCAGATGTGCTGGTTTTCCCGAATCTGGACGCCGCCCACATCTCGCTCAAGCTGCTCCAGCATGTGGCCGGCGCGCAGAGCTACGGCCAGCTCATCCTCGGGCTTTCCCGACCGGCGGCCCAAGTGCCACGAACGGCCACGGTGGAAACCATCTTCGGCACCGCTGCCGCCATCGCGGTCGAGGCGATCAAGTTCCACCAGCTCTATCCAGACGGCGAGGTTTGAAACAGGGCTTGCCATAAGGGGCATGGACGTCTCGTCCATGCATCGGGAACATCCCCGCTTCCCTTCCTCACTCCCCAAAGCCCCGCTTCTC
>JAIFNK010000249.1 GCA_020047775.1 Akkermansia sp.
TCTGTATGTATTGTGATGTACCCATCCAGACAAATTAAACCCTTTCTCGTTCTTTTCCGTTTCGACAACAATGTTAAAATTAGAAGGATCAAAAACTAACCCAGTTTCTGGAGCAATGGCAGTAACCCAATTCATTGTCATTTGGATGGAATCATAATCACCACTTCCACCAAAAACTGGAGATCGATTGTAGTTGGTTGTACTTCTACCTCTTGTCCGAGTAAATGATTTTATACGATACTCGTAGCATTCATCTTCTTTCTTAATTGCGACAGAAAAAAAGAATCCTCTCTCTCCAATTTGAGGGCCACCACCAATTACTGTAAGACTGTTTAGACCCAAATAATCCCACCTATTCACCCCATCATTTTCAACAAAGCCATACAAGTTAATCCCTCCTGCTTCGTCAATCGGGTCCCTAGATGGCCAGCGACCATTTGGGGCGTCATACCATCTGTATGTGTAGTAGTAGAGCCCGGTTTCCGAATCCAAAGGCTTGGTGCTGAAACGGTGGGTGAAGTCCGCCGCCTTCGTGCCGGTTGCAACGGTCGTGTTGCCGAACGGGTCGTATTCGTAGTGCGCCTGGATCGCGCCGCTGGCATCCAGGTATTCGCTGACGTTGCCGTTGCCGTCGTAGGTGGGGAAATAAGCGGGATCTCCGGCCGCAGCCTCGTCGGTGACCGCCAGGAGTCCTCCCACTCCGCCGGCTCCCTGCATGCTGCCTGAAAGATCCATGCCCCAAGCATAGCTTTCAACGAGCGTGGTGCCAGTGTATTTTGCGATGGGGTTCCAGCCATCGTAAACATAGCGCTCGGCGGTGGCGGAGCCGACCTTTTTGGAAATCCGTCGGCTGAGATAATCGTAGCTGTAGGTGATGACCGTGCTGTCGGCCCGGGTGACTTGGACGAGGCGGTTTTCAGCGTCCCAGACGAGAATGGCGTTGCCGGTGGCGACGGGGAGCGGACCATTCTTGTAATTGCCGTCCGCATCGTAGGCGAGGGTCGGCAAGGTGACACTGTTGGCGGTGGTGTATTGGTTGAGGGGGTTTGCGTCGTAGTTGGCCGTGCTAGGAAGATCGCCAAGCAAGCCGTTAACGGTTTTTTCCCGGTTACCGATGGCGTCATACTGGTAGGCGCGGTCCTTGTTGGCAGCGCTGGTGTCGTTGGCTTCCTCCAATTCGCCACGGGAGTTGTAGCCCCACGCGTAGGCGGGGCCGGTGGCGGTGGTGCTGGCGAGGGAGGGGTCGAAGCCGGAACCGGTGGTGGCGAGGTTCTTGCGCTGGCCAAGGGCGTTGGCACCGTCTCCGGTGGCTCCAGTCACCGCGTAGTTGTATTTGGAAACGGGGTTGGTGGGGGTGGCAAGGTGGTTGATCTTGTCGAGCAGCACGTCCCGGTCGCCCTCCCAGTTATTGTCCACGATGTGGGAGGGGCCGCTGAGGGTGTCGATGAGGCCGTAGGAGCCGCTGACGTAGGCGTAGGTGAAGGCCGGACTGCCGGGGAGCGGGTAAGCGGGATCGACGTGACGGAGACGGCCTGCGGAATCGTAGCCGTAGCTGACGGCGTTCTCGACGGTGGAGCCGGCCTTGAGTTCCCAGCCTGAGTCACGCAGGAGGGAGTCCCGATGGCGGTCAAGGGTGCGCTTGAAGGTCTGACTGGATGTGTATTGGGTAGTGACAGCGGTGGGTGAGCCATCGAAAGCGCCCTCGACGCTGATTTCCGAATCCAGGCCCAGCGTGGTGGCATTGTAAATGAATTCAGATACCCGGACCGGACTGCCCGTGGTTTGGGTGCCCTGAATGACAAACCGGGGACGGCCAAGGCAGTCGAGACGGTATTCCACAACCGGGGTGGTATCGGAGTAATCAATGGCGCGCTGGCGTCCGCCGGCATCGTAGTGGTAGGTGGTGACGACGCCGCGCTCCCAGGTGCGGGTTTTAAGGCGTCCGGCGGGGGTGTAGGTGTAGTCGGCAGTGTTTCCCGGCCCGTTGTTGCTTTCTCCGGAGTGGTTTTTCTCGACGAGCAGGCCGCGGTCCGGGCTGTAGATCCAACTGGTGACGGCCGTTTGGGTGCCATAGGTAGTCATGGTTTTCATGCGTCCGGCGTAGTCGTAGGTGTAGGAAACCGGGTAGGTCTGGCTGCCGCTGACCGAGGCGGTCTCGTCGCGCGGGGTGTAGGTGGTATCCGTTACGGTGTTGTCCGGCAGGGTGACGCTGGTGCGCCGCCCGCGGTTGTCATAGGCGTATCGGGTGACTCGTCCGCCAGGATCTTCCATAAAACGAACCAAGCCGCCAGTAGTGAGATCCGCCAGCGGCGTGCGAACCTCGGGCGTATTCCCGTCGTTGTCGTCGTCGTATAGTGACGCATACCATGTGGTGCCGGTGCGCGAATGCGTGGTGGAGCGGAGCTGGTTGAGCGCGTCGTAGCCGTAGGAAATGGACTCGATGACTTGGTTTGAATCGTTTAGAATGGCGGTGCCAGTGAGCAAGCCGTTGGTGTAGGTTTGGACCTGTTTGGTGCCATCGGAGTTATTTTGAGTAGTGATCCATGTGCCTCCGCCGGAAAGCAATGTGGTGCTGGTAGAAGGATTTACGAAGTTGTAAGGCAGGATGGATGTGTAGAGGCCGTCGGAGCTGCGGAAGGAAGCGCTGACGGCGGTGCCTGCGGATGCGCCATCCTGCCAGACTTGGGAGATGGTTTGCATGCCGTCACGACCCGCGACATCGGCTGGATTGCTCACTGATATGTTGATTTGGTCGGTGCCGTAGTCGATGACTCCATTGGCATTGAGGTCGATGGCGGTGGTGGTTCGCTCTCCCTCGTCATTGTAAACGTAAAGGGTGGTGACGCCGTCGGGATCGGTGGAACGCTCTACTTGGCCTTTGCTGTTGTAGTGCATGGAGGTGACAGCCCCGTCCATGAAGGTGGTGCTCAACGTGCGTCTTGCCCAATCGGTTTGGGTGGTGGTGGTTTCGCGGGGGGTGGAGCCGTCGAGGTAAGACTGGCTGGTCCACTCGCCTGTGGCGTTGACGCCGTAGGCGTAGCGCATGGCGGGCTGGAGGTCGCCTTCGGTTTGATAGATCCTGCCGTCCGGGTAGAAATCGGTCGTTTGGGTGAAGCCGTCCACGGTCTGCACCACTTGACGCTTGCCGATGCCTAGGGGCAGGGTGGTGGCCGGAGTTGCGGACGCGGGGTTGAGGTAGGTGGTGGTGGTGAGGGTGTCGAGGATGAGCGCGCCGTTAGCGGCGCTGCGCGACCAGGATTCGGTGTCGGTGCCGGCAACGTTGGTGACCGTCGCGGAGATCATGTTTGCCGCAGTGGCCGCGTTTTCAGTGGATTCGTTGTAGCGGTGGACGGATGTGCATACATATTCATCTTCCTCATCTTCCGACGCTGACGAGTCTTCCTCGTTATCCATGAAAGGGCTGTTATAGACGGTTTCGGTGGTCACGCCCAGACGGGTTGTCTTGGTGAGGCGTTTGGCATCGTCATGCTCGTAAGTGGTGGTGACGCCGTAGCGGTCGGTTTCGGTGGCGAGGCCGCAGCAGTTGTAGGTCTTGGTGGTGGTGTAGGCGAAGCCGCCGTTAGAGGGAAAGTGGCCGATGCTTAGGGCGCGGCCGAATACGTCCGAACTGAGGACCACCATGTGGGAGAGAGTCACATCGTCGTTTTCCAAGACCTGGCTAATGGAGGTTGTGATCTCGCTTGCCAGTTCTCCATGGGAGTCGGTGATGCGGACGGTCTTAGTGCCTTCGAGGATGTTGGTTCCGCCGGGAACCCCTTCGTAGGTAGTGGTGGTCTTCGTCTTCGATGTAGAATCGCGCCCATACTCGTAAATCCTTACCGTTCCATCGGACATTATGACCTTCGTCGGCATGCCTCCGAAATCCACTAGAACCTGTTTTTTTAGGGTAGTTTCCACAAGACTCTTGTCCTCCGACGCTTCAGTGTATCGGCGCACTACGGTATTGCCCGGAGTTTTAACGGTTTCGCTTTTGGAGATCACGGTGACGCCCACCCTCTTCACGATAGATGTCAGGCTTGCGTCGCCGTCTCGTTTAACAGACTCAAACGTGGTGACCCCCTGCGAATCATTCGGGTATTGTTCTATGATCTGATGGGCGGTTTCGTCGTAGGCGTGTTCCTGGGTGTAACCATCGTAGCGCTCCATGCGCCACAATTTCCCCGCTCCCTTCGTGCTGCCTCCTGATCCGGTCGTAGCTCCCTCGGGATAATACACCCAGGTGGTGGTCAATCTGGCTCCATCCGGATCGACAACCTCCTTGGTTTTCCGCTCGCCCTTGTATTCCGCGCGCGAGTATGTGACCTCGACATCCGATGTGGTTTCATAGGAGAGGCCGTTGCTTTTGCGCTCCTCAACAATGGTCCTGACGATGCGGTTGGATGTATCCGTGCTGATTTTCTGAAGTATCGTCTCGCGCCACAATCCGTTGTGCTTGGTCAATTCGCCCCGGTAGGTCCAGTCACCGAGCGGGCCGGGCTGCTTGAATTGGTCGGTGATGGTCTTGTTGTCCTTGGTCACGCTGACGTTGAGCACCATGTCGGCACCCGTTCCGACATTCTCGTATTTGACTCTCTGGATTTCATTCTGCGTGGCCTTGTCCCTGAGAATGATTTCAAAACATTTCGGATCCGGAGAGCCCAACACTTTGGCATAAACGGCCTCCGTGGTGCCTGTCGTCACCTTGAAGGTCTCGGTTGCGGGATCTTTGTTGATGCCGATGTCCTTGCCCTCCTGCATTCTGAGTCCCTCCATTCCGGGATTGATTACGCTCTTTGCTGAAAATGACATCGGCAGCTTGATGTCACCCTGCTCGCTCGGTCCCATCATGATTTTGCTGTGAAAGACATCCTTGCCGCCTCCCGATCCGCCTCCCGATCCGTTAGTGCTCTGGGAGTTGCTGGTAGTGCCCGCATTGCAGCCGCAATCCGCACATGTAAATTTGAATTCCTTTGGCTGGCATTCATTGCCCGCGCTGTCTTCGAGCACCACCGTATAGGGACCATCATCAAGATCAGTAATCGTCACGGTGACATCCGTGGTGGTTGAACCGGAAGCCTGACTTGGCTCCGCCGTGTAAACATTTCCACTGTCCCTGCCGCCTTTTCCATAAACCTTGATGTCGACCTGCACATTTTCACAGCCGGGCGTTAGCGCATCGATTTTCACCTTAACCGTCGCAGTACCGTTGTTATTATTTTTCTCAATCTCGGCGGGATCGGCGTTGGGATCCGTCGCATCGGGAAAGGACATCGTGTACTCATCGAAGCAATCACTGCACGCGACAGACGGATTCTGCTGGCTTTGTTGGCTACTGGTTTGCGCCAGCGAGACCTGGGTGAACAAGGCGGCAAGCAGCAGGCGGCAGGCGGCGGGGATGAGATGGCGGATCATGGGATGAGGATGGAAGTGAGAGGATAGAGAGGCGAAGCGGGACGGCTTCATGGTTCGTTGCGGGCGAGATTTTCGAGGGCGGGCTTGGCCGCGTAAGCGAGGCGCTGGCCGCTTTTTTCGAGGCGGGTGAGGAGTTCCTTGTCTTCAGTCAGATCGCCAAGCTGGCCGATGGCGGCGATGGCGCTGATGCGGAGGTTGGGGTCGGCGGCGGGATCGGCGGCGAGGGAGCGGACGGCAGGAAGGATTTCCCCAAGCCCGCGCATGGCGGCCACCTGGATGGCGGAAATACGGCAGAGATTGTTGGTTTCCTCACTGCCGACGGCCTTGACGAGGAGTTCGTCGAAATCCCGGAGCCGGCTCTGGATCAACGCCTGGGTTTCAGGCTCGGAGCGGAGTGACTTGTCGGTGGTGACGTGATCGAGGGCCATCAGCGCGGCACCGGAGTAGCTTTCGTGGAGCTTGTGGGCGGCATCGATCAGGGTGGCGAGGATGCGCTCGCGTTTATCAGGCCGGGTCTCGTGCTTGTAGCGGATTTCCCGGTCCACGAACCAATAGCGAAGGTATTGGATGGCGTAGTCCTTGAGCGTGGAGTCCGCGCTGTGGTGATAGAGCCGGATGAGGGCATCGGTGAGGCCTTCCGGGGCGCTGTTCTGGCGGCGCAGGACGTTGATGAGGCCGTCCACCAGGGCATGCCACTCGGGATCCTGCATCTCGGCGGGTTTGGGCGCGTTCATGAAATCCATGACGCGGGCGAGGTCCTGCGGGCTGAGGTTTTCGGGCAGTTCGCGGACGGCGACAGCACGAAGGCCATAGCCGATGGCTTCCTCGCTGACGAGGGTTTTGACCTGCGGGTGGAGCAAGTCGGGTCCGGGCTTGGGCGGGGCGGCTGGTTTGCTTGGCCGGGCGGTGCTTGGCGTGGCTTGGCGCGCTACGCCGGCCTTGTCACCGTCTGGGGTTTTCGCCCACCACCACGCGCCCGCAGCCAGCGCCAACATGGCAAGGGCGGTGAGTGAAGAGGTGGTGGTGGAGAATCTCATGATTCGAGATAGGAGGTAGGAGATTACTGCTGGCCGATCTCGTTGCCCTGGGCATCGAGCAGGGTGAGGTTGTGGCAGATGCTGGCCTTGTTTGCTGCGGGGAAATTGAACTTCACATAGGCGATGCCGTTGACGTCAAAGTCCGCTGCGGTGAGGTATTTGATGAGGGTGCCATCGAGGAATGTCACACCCGCCGCGAAGATCTTGAGGCGGACGCTGCCACCGGGCGGCAGGCCGTTCGGCAGGACGATGCTCATCATGACGATGCGGTCGCCGTTCGGGAAGGTCTGGATGATCTGAGTGTCTCCGGTGGCATCCGTGCGATAGGCGCTGTAGGCGATGAGATCGCCCGTGCTGATGACCGGACCACCCTGAGCCGTCCGGGCGAGGACGTGCTGCAACCCGGTTTGCGCCGTGGACACGCGGAACTGGCGGTGGCCGGCGTTTGTGGGTGCCATATCGAGGAAGTTCAGGCCGGACTGGGGTTCGACATGGGCTTGCAAATCCACGCCGGGAGTCACCCAGGTGCGGGTGGAATAGGCCAGCAGCGGGAAGGGTTCGCCGAAGTCGGCATCCCGGACGGTGACGAGCATGGATCCGGTGCTTGGCACTCCCTGATGCACACAGGTGACTTCCACGGTGTGGTCGCCAATGAGTTCGAAGGTGTGGGCCTGCGGGTTGGAGGCCGGGAAGGTGGTGCCTATCTGAGTTCCGTTGATCGACAGGGTGACTTCCACGTTGGCCAAATCGTTGGCGGCCGCTGCCGGGATGCCGGTGAGAAGCAGGCTGTCGCCCGGGCGGACAATGAGATCGGCCTGAGTCAGGACGTCGGCAGGCTTCCAAGCGATGTTGCACTGCGTGGTGAGGGCTCCACCCTCGAAATTCACGTTGACCTCAACCGGCGGCTCACTTGGAACGGCAAGTTCCACATCGGCGAACCAGCCGCCGTCGATGCCGGGAACAACCGGCACGTTGGAGCCGCCTGCTTCCATGGTCACTTGATCGACGAAGCGGGCCTTGCCCTCTACGCATGCCGGGGAAACGAGACTCTCCGGCGGACAGGCGGTCACGCCGTTGCCGTTGGCCAGTTTGTTGTCCACCCAGTCCGGGCGGCCGTTGTTGTTCAAGTCCGCACCCGCCGGGAGCATGAGGCGCAGCGAGTCGATGCGCAGGCGGAGGTTGGCGATGTAGTTGTCATTGAGGACGGTGACCGTGTGGGTGCCCGCAGTGAGCCATGGGGTGATGACCTCGACCCGACCCGGTCCGCCGCTCAGGGAACGCAGTTGGTAAGAACCGATCTTCTTGCCATCGATGCTGATGACGACGGGCATTTCCTCGACGGCACGGAAGGAGCCTTCCGCGCGGCCGGTCAACTCGATGATGTGGACTCCCGGCTGGGTGACTTCCACCGAGTAGGTCACATGACCGCGGCGCACGGTGGAGCTCAGGCTGCCATTCGCATTGGAATACCAATCGCCCATGGCCACCGTGTGGCTGGCAAGATTGACCTGCGCCGCAAGCACGGATGGAGCGAGATCCGCGACGGCGGGATTGGAGCCGTAGAAATTCCGTTCACGGTAATCATCGACGCCGTCGCCATCCGTATCGGCATTGGTGGGATTGGTGCCCAGCAGCCATTCCTCATGGTTGGTGAGCAGATCTCCATCGTAGTCGCCTTTTTCGCCTTCGCGGACATCGGTGAGGCCGTTGTCCAGAGGGTTCAGGCCGAAGGAGGTTTCCCATGAGTCGGGCAGGTAGTCGCCATCGGCGTCATTGGATTCACCCGGGTAGTTGCGCAGGGCGGACGGATTGATGAGTGCGCGCGGCGTTTTAGCTCCGGTGACCGCATCTGTGTAGCTCCATGCCACCGAGAAGTGGCCGTTGCCTGCGGTGTCCTTTTGAAGAACCTCAATGAAATACTGCTGGCCGGCCTGGAGAGCCACCGAATCGGATGCCTGATCGGCATATTGGTCCCAACTGCGGAACCCCACGGACTGGACGCTGTTCCCCCCACCCCACTGCCGGGCCGAGGCGATCCTGCGTTTGTTGAACTTCGAGGCATCACTCGACAGCCACAATTCGAAGTCGTTGGCGCCGGAAATCCAGAACCGGTAGTTGCCGGTGACCGGGGCGACCAGGCGGCCGCGCACGCGCTGGCCGAATCCGGCTGCTTCGCTGATGTTTTGGTATTCTGCGGCCTGCAGCAGATCGGTGGATTCCGGGCCGGTCAGGAATTGCGGACTGCGGACGAAGTTGTGGATCGTGCCACTGGAATGCAGGCGCCACAACTGGCGTGTCCAGTTGCCGGGAGTGCCGTCGTAGAGCATCGGGTTGCTGCCGTACTGGTATTCGGTGAAGTTGTCCACGCCGTCGTTGTCCGGATCTCCGAACTGGCCCATGCCGTTGGTGGCGGTCGTGGGATTCAGACCCATCTGGGTTTCCCAGCTATCGGGCAACCCGTCATCATCGGCATCGCCGGGGTGCGCGAGGATCGACTTGAGAACGCTGGAGGGAATGATTTCCACCGGAGTGGAGTTCTTGATGCTCACTTGATCGAAAGTGAACTGCGCGGGGACATCTGGATCATGCCCGGACACCGCCAGACCCATGTAATAGGTGCCGCTCAGGGTGAGCGTGTGGCTGGAGATACGTCTCCATGATTCGCCGTCATCGGAGCAGTGGAGAATGATCTGAGAGCCGATGCGCGCCATGCGCAGCCATGTGCTGGTCTGGAGTGGATCGGTGCTGCCGTATGCCGTGTAGTTGCCAGTAGTGGTGCGGTATTGGTTCACGATGCGCCCCTCCGCCGTTCTGAGAACCGCGACGTTCGCACTGTTGGCCGCGAGGCTGCTGCGGATGACCAAACCGGCCTTGGCCCAGATATGCGCCGCGACAATGGACGGAACGCGGGTGGTGATCACGCAATCTCCGGTCATCGCCGTATAGCGGTAGCTGAACTGGTCGGATGAGTTATAAATGTCGCCATCAAGGACGGTCACGTTGATTTCACCGCCGTCCTCAGTCCATGTGGATGGCTGGGTCAGGTCGATGTCCGTGTTGATCCAGTCCGCGTTGGCGGGAAGCAGGCGAGACCATCCGACCGACAGATGGTCGCTGCCGGTGCCTTCCTTGTGGAGCGCCTCGATGTGGTAGCTCTGATTGGCCTCCAGCTGGATGCCTTCACTCTTCTGGCTGTCGAAACGACCCCATTCGTTGAGGTTGGTCAGGCTCGGTGTCCAAGCAATCCTGCGTTTGCCGAAACGGTCGCCGGTTTTCGAAAACCACAACTCGGTGGCGTCGTCACCTGCAACGAAGAGTTGGTATTCACCTGAAACCGCCGGGGTGAGCGTGCCGCGAAGGCGGGCACCGTAGTTGTCCCCCATGCTCTGGAAGCTCGGAATGGTCCATGTCCGCAGATCCGCGACACCGGCGAACTTCGAACTGCTCTTGAGCGATTGGATTGTCGATCCGATGATGCCGTTCCATGTGTCCAGTTCAAGGTATCCCTGATTGCCACCCGCCTGCGTCGGGTTGCCATTGAAGAGGTATTCCTCGCAATTGCTCAGGCCGTCGTTTTCCTGATCCACATAGGCGCTTTGGTTGAGATTGGTGGTGCCATTGTCATTTGGATCCAGGCCAACCTGGGTTTCCCATGTGTCGAGCATGCCATCGCCATCCTGATCGTTCGCATCAGGCACGAAGGATTTGAGCTGGCTTCCGGGAATCACAATCCGCGCGCGGCCCGGGTATTCCCATGCCACGGCGGCATGGTCCGCTCCGGTTCCCGCCTTCATGAGAACCTCGATGAAATACGACTCTCCCTGCACCAGATTGATGGCGACGCTCTTCTGGAGCGGGCTGACATCCCATGCCTCGGGGCTGGTGGCGGTTTCCACCATGGCGATCCTGCGGCGCTTGTAAGGAGTGGAATCGGTGGACAGGTAAAGGGCGCACTGGCCGTCACCCGCGACCCAGAAGCGGTAGGTGCCGGTGACCGGAGCCTTGACAGTGCCGCGCATCCGGATGCCGTAGTTGTCCGCCAGATTGCTGGCGGACTTGGCCTGCGACACGTAGGAACTGGAATCGGCCGGTCCATAAAACGCGCCGCTGCTGATGAAATCGGACAGGCTGTTGCCCGCGATGCCGTTCCATTGGTCGAGGCTCAGGAAGCCGGGAACGCCGATCCAATCCAGTTTGCCGTCGCCGTCGGTGTCGGGATTGTTCGGGTTGAGGTTCGCTTGGAATTCAAGGAGGTCGGAAAGCAGGTCGGAATCGGTGTCGGCGGTGCCGTCATGGGTCAGATCGCTGAAATGGGTGATTTCCCACACGTCTTTCATGCCGTCTCCGTCATGGTCGTCGATGGCGAGAAGCTCGATGCTGTCCAGAATCGGGCAGGTGCTGTTACCAATGAAGCGCAGGGCCAGGCTTTCCCCGAGATGGGCGGCATGCAGCACAGGGTTCGCCACAAAGTCAAAGGTGACGCGCTGGGACATGTTGTTGGTCATCACCGTGCCGCTGGCGGACGCCAGCACGGTGCCGGGCCGGGTTGATGAAGTATTGGAGCGTCCCGTGTTTCCCTGGGTGGTCGGAAATGCGACCAACTCCATCAGGTAGTTGGACGAGGTCTTGTTGTTGTCACGCGCGACATCGAATGAAACCCTGTAGGTCATGTCCAACGCGAGAACCTTGGTAATGGCCGCCGCCGAGGTGGTGATGCCGGTGTCTGTCGAGGCGAAGTAGTAGCCCTGGTTGTTGCCGGACGGCGCGGTGTAGTCGCCAAAGACCTTATTGATCACGCCCCGGCGATCAGAACCGAAGCCTTGATTGGAACCAATCCAGTTGCCACTGCCGGGCAACTGCTGCTTTTTGTAGGTGGCGCCGAGTTCAAGAGCCGAGTTCGTGCTCACATCCGGGGTCTCGAACATTTCGGTCAGGACGGTTTCCGCATGCGACTGGAACGTGAACCCCGCAAAGGCGGAAAAAAGAAGGATTTGTGCGTAAGTTCTCATGGTCGGTTCAAGCATGGGTGGATTTGATTTGTGAATAGGGAAATCGGACAGCTGCAAAACCGCTGAATGTCAGGAAACGCTTCGTCGTGAAGCCCGCGCACCTGGGGGATTCCATGGAATCACCTATCAAAAACAGCATCCGCAGACCCTACTGGAGAAACACTTGCGGGCTGTGTGATGGCCGTCAGTAAAAATGGCCGCTGAATTTTAACGCACAAATAACCATGTCCCGAGCATTTATTGCCATGAGGAAAATGGTCGTGATTCGAGCGCATGACATGTGCGGATAATCCGGAACAATCGCGCGACTTCGTCCCAAAATGGAAATTGGAGCTTTCGTTGAGAACAGTTCTTTCTTAATGGATCCGGCCATGATCCGTCTCCGCCCGTCCGCCTGCCTCTCCGCACTGATCGGCGCTCATGCCGTTCTGAGCGCGTTCGTCCTGCCGGGCATGGCCGGGGCTCAACAAGCCGACCAAAAGAACCAAGCGGCCGAACTGCTAGCCTTCGAGTCCAAAACCGTCGAAATCACGGTGGGAGCAGAAGCCGACAGCACCACCATTACGTTCCCGTTTGAAAACAAGTCGAAGGAGACCATCGAAATCGCCAAGCACGCCTCGCCATGCGGCTGCATGAGCACCAGTTTCAAGGACGACCGCATGACCTATCCGCCGGGAGCCAAGGGCGAGCTCACGGCCGTCTTCAAGGTTGGGAATTTCTACGGAACCGTGGAGAAACAGGTGATGGTCTGGCTGAAGGACGGCGCGGAGGGCAAACGTCTGCCGGTCACACTCACCGCCAACATCACGATTCCGGAACTCATCACCATCACGCCGCGGACCTTGAACTGGAACACGGGCGAGGCCATCGAGCCGAAAAGCTGCAGGATCGTCGTCACCCACGAAAAACCCATCCGCATCAACAGCCTGTCATGCACCAACAACAATTTCGGCACGGAACTCAAGACCGTTCGAGAAGGCATGGAATACGAGCTGGTGGTCACACCCCGCGACGCCTTCGATACCTCCTTCGCCATCCTGAAGATTTCCACCGACTGCAAGGTGTCCCGCTACAGGTTCATCCAGGCCTTCGCCAACATCCGCAAGGATTCCGCAGGCAAGTAGCGTGCGGGGCAAGTGGAATGTCATGTCGGATGGGTGCCCCATGTGTTATTTCCACGAATTCGTCCGGGACATTGGATGCCATTTCTCAAAAACGTCAGGCTCATCTTCTGACGCGGTTCTTTTCTTGAAGACCTTCAAATCTTCATGGAACGAAACCTTGAAGACCGGCTTCCAGTCATCTCCTTCGGTGTCGAACGCCTCACCGGGGATCCCGACCAGTTCGTCGAGCGTTTCCCTGAAGCGATAGAACCCCTTGCGAACGGCCTCGTTCTCCGGTTTGCCGGACGGCGGGTTGCGCCATTGGGAACGCGCCGCCAGATTCATGAGGATTTCGTAATCTTTGGAATGGGTTCTGGAGTTGGACTTTCGGAACCGGTGCTCGTTCCGCTGGCCGTCGCAGGAAGCGATGATCCGTCCGCCTGCGGCGACTTCGATGGTAAGCATGTCCCAACACCATCCGGGTTGGATGCGGAACAGAGGTTTTTTGCGTTTCTTTGATACCGCCACTACAGGCGGCATAGCGAGCGCGGGAACGGCGGTGATCTCCGCCAGTTGCTCGGCGAGTGAAACCAGGGTGAGCCGGTTGGCCGAGGCAAGAGCTTGTATTGGAGACGTGATCCATCGGGCGGAAGGCAGTAGCATGGTGGCGTCACGGCGCGCCGCAAGATCGTTGGCGATCCGCCCGTGATCGCCGAAATGACCCTCCGGAAGGCAAAGCACCACCGGGCGCACCGGATCGCTGCCATTCTGGGCGGTGCCGATCTGTCGGGTGAGGCCATGGGTTTCGAAGCGGTTGGCGGTGAAACCGAGTGCCTTGCCAAGAGCTTCGGCGATGGCCTGCCAGTCGGGAGCCAGCGGTGCGACTTCATCTGGAGTCAGCGCCAGCGGCGGTCCAACCGGCGAATTGTCGGCGATAATCCCGAGGAAACCATGCTCCCCGTCCGGCACCACATCGAGCCGCCGTGTGGGACGAGCAGGATCAAGCACGGTTTCAGCGTGTCCCGGAGCCTGTTTGAGGAACGGCCGGCAGGCTTCCCATTCGTCGCCGAGGTGGCGCAGCCAGTCGCAGGCCGCAGCCCCGTGCGCGCCAAGAACATCAAGCGCTCGCCAGAAGTCGGTTTTCATCGTTGGCGAATCCATGCTCCACGAGCCAGGCGTCGATTGCAGGGTCCGAGGTGCAACCGTGAATTGTGTCGCGGTCGGGACAAATCCGCAGTTGCACGCGAGCACGGCGATTGACCAGTTTCAGGGCAAGTGTCGCCTCCAGCAAGGGAACGGTTTCCAGCAGGCCGGGGTTGAAGTGATTCAATGCTTCAAACACGGGTGGCCGATCTATCAGGATCGGCTGGCCGCTGGGAAGCTCCAGCTTCAGGGATTTCAGCTCCGCAAACTGCACGGCGGCGGAAATGTCGCATTTGAGGGAATCCGGTCCTGCGCGCAAAGGTTCGAGCGAATACCGGTTCGAGTAGACGAGCGCGTTTTTCGATCCATGGAAAACCAATCCGAGCGCCACCCGATAGAGTTCCTGAACTTTCAACCCCAGACCGGCAACCTGCCATTCTCCGGTGAACCTGTTGAACATCGCCCCGTCAATCCGCCCGGGACGGACAATGCAGGAATCTTCGTTCCCCTCCGCGTTGAAAATGCTCATTCGCTTGAGCATCTCGCCATGTTTGATGGCGAAGGAATCCCCACTTCCCTCATTGAGGTGATGAACGATGCAGGCTTCGGAGCGGGCGTTGTCCTTGAACCATGCGGCCACCATGTCCTTGAACCGGGCAATCGACTCTGCGGTGATCTCCAAGTGGGGCATGCCGGGTCTTACCCTGAACGAAACGTGCGACCTGTCGGCGTTCAATGCCTGCCGGTTGAATTCCCGCAAGGCGACCTCGGGGGCATTGAGCAGGATTTTCACCGCAAGATCTGCAGGGCTGTCATCGAGTTCGCGGAACTTCTGGACGATTTCGTGATACTCCGTCTCGAAATTCAGCGTGCTCTGGCTGTCGGAGATGAGATCCAGCATCTCAAGTTGCTCGACCAGCCTGGGAGGGGTCTGCTCGGTGGAAAAGGCAAGCACGGTGGCCAGCGCGTTGTAATCAAAGCGAGGTTGCGTGACTTGGTCGATGGCGATCCCCCGCGACTGGAAATAACCGGCGTGGGGTGAGAGCAGCGCGGCGATGCTGGACGGTTTCATTCCGTTGAGCACGTCGGCCTTGAGCAGGCGTGGGCGTTGTATGGTAGGCATGTCTCAAATCGGTTGATTTGGCTTGGTCCCAAGATGAAGCATACAAAATCCCGGAACAGGGCTACATTTGGAATGTGCTGACCCGATTTGGCAAACCGATTTTTTCATAAATCGCTGATAGTAAGCAGACTATTAAGAAAACTTAATTACCTGCGAAGGTTGCTGCGAATCGGGGTTGGGCCATTTCCGGTCGAGTTGCCGGGACGGACAAACGGGACATGTCCCATCACCCTCCCGGAAAATTTTCGAACTTTTTTTCGGCTTGGCTGCGGGGATCAGCGGTCATGGGACACGCGAAACGGGACATGTCCCCCGGATGTCGGTGAAGGCGGTCAATTGACACCCGCCTGGATACCGAGATGAACACCATCCCCAATCAAACAGGTGCCCTGGCGATTCGCCGGGGCAGAATCCCCCGGCCTCAGAAGGCCGTAATCTACGGGCCGGAAGGCGTCGGCAAATCGACGCTGGCCAGCCAGACACCCAACCCCGTGTTTCTCGACACCGAGGGCGGCACCCATCACCTCGACGTCGTCCGATTCGATTCGGCGGCGACCTGGGAAGAAATCACCGTCTCCGTCGGCCATCTAGCGAAAACGGATCATCCGTTCAAGACGCTGGTGATCGATACCGCCGACTGGTTAGAGAAGCGGCTGGCCGAATATCTGTGCCGGAAGGCGAACAAGGACAGCATCGAGGATTTTGGCTACGGCAAGGGCTGGGTCCAGCTCGCCGAGGAATTCGCCAGGTTTCTCGCCACACTCGACACGATTCTGGAGCGCGGGATGCATGTCGTGTTTCTGGCTCACTCGATGGTTCGCAAATTCGAGTCTCCCGACCAGGCGGGCAGTTATGACCGCTATGAGTTGAAATTGAGCAAGCAGGTCGCGCCGTTGCTCAAAGAGTGGGCGGATGTCGTGCTGTTCGCGAACTACGTCACGCGGATCGCCGAAAAAGACAACGGCAAGACTCGTGCGGTCGGCGGTAAGGAGCGAGTTCTGTTCACCACCCACGCGGCGGCATGGGATGCCAAGAACCGCCACGGGCTTGCCGACAAGCTGGCGTTTTCCATCGAGGCGCTGGCACCGGTGTTCGGTGCGGTTGCCGATTCTCCGCGCGTAGAAAAACCGGCAGCGGTGCCGTCGCTGACCGACAGGCTTCGCGAGGCATTCGGTGCCCGCGAGGCGGAAGTGATTCCATTTCTGATCGACCGCCAGCAGATCAAGGCGGGGGAATCATGGGATGCTGTCCCGAAGGATTACGCCGAGCGGGTGCTGAGTGCCCCGGATCGTTTCCTGCAGGCCGTGGAGGAATTCCATCAGGCGAAGGAGGTCGCCGCCGCCCGATGAGTGCGCTGCGTCCCTCCAACCTGCCGAAGCTGGCGGTGTGTCCATGTTACGAGAGCAATCCCGTGGCCGGCCCCGCCGCCGAGCGTGGCACTTTGCTAGACACCGAAGCTGGCGGTGTGTCCATGTTACGAGAGCAATCCCGTGGCCGGCCCCGCCGCCGAGCGTGGCACTTTGCTAGACACCGCGTTCCGCGCCGAACTTCTCGGCCTCGAAGAACGCTTCGTGATCGCCAACAAACTGACGGCTGACGAGATCGCCGCCGTTTCTTGGTCGGTCTCGATGGTGCGGGCGATGTCGGGCCGCGAACGAGTTCTTGCTCGTGAGGACGACTGCCGGGTGAAGATCCTCAATCTCACCGGCACGGCGGATGCCATCGTGCCGACCAAACTCACCCACTTCGATCTGAAGACCGGTGCGCGTCGGAACTACCGCGAGCAGATGGCGGCTTACGCGCTCGGATTGATGGGCGCGCATTTCGCCGGCGAGTGGACGGCTCACCTGTTGTTCTGCGACCAGCGCGAGATCGAGACTCACAAGTTCACCTACGAAGAGGCACATGCCATAGTCGATCAGGTCGTGAAGGCATTTCACGATCCGGCCAAGAAGCCGAATCCCTGCGAATACTGCTCGTGGTGTGCCAAAGCAGATACCTGCCCTGCCCGACTGGCGATGGTCGGTGAGTCCCTAACTGTCACGGAACCCGACTTCAATTTCGACGCCGTGCTCTCTGACCCGGAAAAGCTCGGGCGCTTTCTAGCCGCCAGCGCGGTGGTCGAGGACTTCCGCGACCGCGCCAAGAAGATCGCCGCTGAGCGGATCAAGACCGGCGGCGAGGTTCCCGGTTGGAAGCTCGTCACGCGCAAAGGCAGCGAGTTCGTCGATTGCGAAACCGTCGGCCACCACATCTCCACGATGGGTTTCGGCCCGGTGCTCGCGGCTTACGGAAATCTATCTGCATCCAAGTTCCGCGACCTGTGGAGCGAGCGGATGCCAAGTGAGAAACCATTCCCGGAGGAGTCGGTGAAGCACGCCGCGCCATCGACCTACCTCAAGCAAACCAAAACCAAGCCGAAGTCATGAATTCTAACAAAAATCCAAGGCCGATTCTCAGGAAAACGACGGCGCGAGCCTACAACCTGCGGATCGCGGCGGAGTGGATGACGGGCAGGAAGCGGTTTCCCTCCGCAGTCCTCGCCGATGCCGAAAAGGCCGCCCGTGGCGTCCTGGCCCGTCATGCCTGCCAGCCGAAAGCACACGTCACTTCCCCGCTCTCAGGGCGGGGCGATGAGCCATCCACCAATTCATAACCCCATGCCATTCCCAATCTCAAACCAACCAAACTAACATCATGCCATCCTATACTGCATCCATCCCCAACGAACGTCCTGACTTTGTCGAACCGGGCGATCATGAAGTCGAAGTCGTCGATGCGATTGAGACGATCAGCAAGGGCGGCCACGAGATGATCGAGCTGAAGCTCAAGACATCCGCTGGCAGCTATCTTTACGACTTCCTCGTGTTCATCCCGACCGCGTTCTGGAAGATCGACGCCTTCCGCGCTGCCACCGGCGAGGAGGTCACGCCCGATCAGGACGTCGAGATCACCGCCGATCACGTCATCGGCCGAACCGGCACCGCCCGACTCACCGTCGAGGAATACAACGGCAAGAAACGCAACAAGGTCGCCGCCTGGATTGTCGGCACCGCGAAGCCCGCCACTCAACCCCAACCCGCACGCCGTAGTGACAACGAACCATTCTGAAAAGATGGGCCTTCGCGCCTATCAGATGAAAGCCCGGCAGGACATCCACAAGGGCTTTGAGGATTTCGACCGCCAGCTCGGTGGGCCTTCGCGCCTATCAGATGAAAGCCCGGCAGGACATCCACAAGGGCTTTGAGGATTTCGACCGCCAGCTCGGTGTGCTGCCGACAGGATCTGGAAAAACCGTTCTTTTCAGCCGCTTGGCGCACGACTATCAGCCGCAGCGCACTTTGATCCTCGCCCACCGCGAGGAACTCATCACTCAGGCAGTGGACAAGCTTCGCGCCTCCACCGGGATCGAGGCCCAGGTGGAGATGGGCGAAGAGCGGGCGTCGCTCGATGCTCCGGTTGTCGTCGCATCCGTCCAGACGCTCATGCGTGAAAAACGCCGTGAGCGGTGGCCGCGGGATCACTTCGGCTTGGTCGTCGTCGATGAAGCGCACCACGCGCTTGCCGACAGCTATCTCAACACGCTCGGGCATTTCCATGACCACGCAAAGGTGCTGGGTGTGAGCGCGACGCCGGACCGTGGCGACAAGAAGAACCTCGGACGCTACTTCGAGAACATCGCCTGCGAAGTGACCTTGCTGGATCTGGTCAATCAGGGATGGCTCTCGCCGATCAAGGTGAAGACCGTTCCGTTAGGGATGGATCTTCGCGGCGTGCGCACCACGGCGGGTGACTTCAGCGCCGACGATCTCGGGCATGCACTGGAACCGTATCTCGAACAGATCGCGGATGTGATGGTGGAAAATCGTCACCGCAAGACGCTCGTGTTCCTGCCCTTGATCGCCGTGTCGAAACGCTTTGCCGAAATCTGCCGCGACCGTGGTTTGCTGGCTGAGCATGTCGATG
>JAIFNK010000252.1:0-695 GCA_020047775.1 Akkermansia sp.
AATCGGTGCCGAAGGTGGTTTTCGCCCGTTTGCTCAAGCATGCGCTCAATCCGCCCAAGGAAATCATGACCCTGCCGTTCACCGGCACCAGCAAGGACCCGGCGAAGGTGTTCGTCTCGCTGCTGCTGCGGCCGATCCTGGCGCCCGAGATCCCCGGCGTTTCCCCGGAAAAATCGATGGAAACGCGCTTCTTCGCACCGGGCAACCTGGTCAGCAACCTGGACTTCGTGGAGAGTATTTTCGGCAACGCCGGCGATCCCTTCCTGCCGGACAACGACGCCCGCCTCGATGCGGAACACTGGTCCGGTCACACCGGTTGCGTCATCCTCGCGCCCCACCTCGTCACCACGAATAAAAAGGATCTCGGCCTTCCTAACATCGCCGACGCCACCGAGCGCCAGAAGCGCGAGGGCATGTGCTGGACCACGCCGGACGAGCTCTACAACGACGGCGGCGCCTTCAAGATCACCTGCCGCGACAAGCGCGGGATCGTCGTCACCATCATCGCGGACAACTATTATGGCTATTGCAAAAAGGAGGTGAAAACCCAGCTCAGCTACGCGGCGAACCTCTTCGGCAACGCGGAGGAAGAGCACGCCGGTGGAGCCATCGCCTTCCCGAGCTTCGACCTCGGCGAGGACTTCTCGCTCAGCGACTACACGCGCCCCGTGGACCACAAGTTCTCCGGCTTGACG
>JAIFNK010000252.1:709-4495 GCA_020047775.1 Akkermansia sp.
GTGGACCACAAGTTCTCCGGCTTGACGAGCCGCTACTCGGAAATTTTCCACATGCAACCGGAAGGTTACGGCATCGACAAACAATTCTCCGACATCCTCTACGTGCCCGAGGACGTGAACATCGACCTGCACAGCCAGTCCGTCACTTGGAAAAACGATCACGGCCCGCAGAAAATCCCGCTCCAGCCGGGCATCACCTACGTGCTGCCCTCCGGCTACAAGGTGGAAATGATCAAGCCCACCGCCGGTCAACGCTGGCGCCTCATCGGCACCAGCGCGGAAGGCACCTTCTGCCACAAACCCTGCACCGTCTCCGGCGGCGGCAAATCCGAAATTTCCAAATCCCTGTCCGACGCCATGATCACCGCCGCCGTGCTGGTCCATGACTTGAAAAAGGATCTGGAGATCGCGTGGGGCATCATCAATTACGATTTTTCCAACCGTTACCGCAATCCCATCGAGCCCGGTAAACCTGGCCGCCCGCTGCTCAGCCGCGAGCGCTCGCTCGGCTCCGTCGTCCGCCTGCTCACGCCCAATCCCGCCTATACTGATGAATACAACCAGTGGCTCGGCACCTTCGGACGCTTCGTGCGGGACCTCGTTTTCATCATCAAGCGGTTCTACAAACCCACCTGGGGCGATGACTGGCGCAAGCGGTTCACCGTGGATCTCATCAACGGCGCGCCCGGCCGCCAGTTGATCTATCGCCGCCAGCGGCTCGTCACCCAGTATCTTCGTGTCGGCTTCAGCGAGGACGGCACCTGGCGCACGTTCAGCATCCGCAAGGACTTCGCCCCGTCCAAAAAAGTCCAGACCGAGGACGACATCACCGCTTCCATGGTCGTCCCGCGCGAAGCCGTGACCGGCCTCCATCCAGACCTCCAAAACCCCTCCGTCAAGTTCGTCAAAAACTGCGAATACCGGCTTTTCCAACGCCCGGATGACGCCATCATCCGCGGCTATGACAAGCGCACGGAGAGCGACTTCAGCCAAGGCGGCCTGTTTTTCTCCAATTACGAGCCGATTTCCCGCCCGGAAGCCTCCGCCATGGTCAAGGACGCCATCCGCTTCGAGCAATTCACCTCACCTCTGCGCAAGATGCTCACCGCCTTCGTGGATGGGGAAAAACCCGCCTACGTCGTCAGCTCCCACCAACCGCGCATCGTCGATGGCAAGCCGAGCAAAAACCCGCGCTATCTCCAGAACCGCCCGGACCTGGAGGACCCCCGCTCGCTCTACCTGGCCCAGCTTGGCGCCCGCCTCTTCCGCCGCCTGCCGCTTGACGTGCCAGTGATGAAACCCGTGAACTCCGTGCTCGCCGGACGCCGCAACAACCCGCCGGACGAAGCCGCCGGCATCCGTGCGCTCGCCGTTTACAACCCCATCCACTATCAAGAACTGCCCGAGTTGTTCATGGATTTCATCGCCTCACTCACCGGCAAGAGCCCATCCACCACGGGTGCCGGCAGCGAGGGCGCACTCACCAAAGGGCCCTTCAACGCGATCCTGCCCATCCACGACGTCAACGCCGCGATGGTCTCATTCCTCCTCACCAACTACCACGGCTTCACCAGCGCCGCCGGCCACATCGGACGGAAATACCGCGTCGATCACGACATCAGCCTGCTCGTCCCAGAGATCTGGTCGCGCATGTTCATCCCCGAGCGCGAGCCGGTCTATCTGATTTCCAACGGCTATCTCGAAAAAATCGAGGATTTCCAGCACGACGGCAAACTCATCGAAGCCAGCCGCCTCGGCTACCGCATCACCGAGAAATTCGTCTCCACCTTCTTCGGACGGATGTTCTCCGCCGCCGAAACCGTCTTCAGCGAGGACATGCTGCGGCCCGAACTCCAGTCGATGGACGACTTCATCGACGGGCTCGACAACATCATCGAAACTCAGCGGCGCGTGGCGCTCAACTACTTCCAAGACGGCAGCATCGACGTCGCCTGCCCGCCGCTCAAGGCGCTGCTCAACATCATGGCCTACGGCAAGTATGAAGGGAAAACCATCACCGACCCCGCGATCCGCGCGCTGTTCACCCGCGAGGCACTGATCGCCTCGGACTGGTATCAGGCCCGTCTCGACGCCAAGGCCGGCATCGACCAGGCGCTCTGGAAACGCCACCTCGCCTACTTGGAATCGTTCCTCCACAAACCGAACTATCAGAGCGAAATCAAGCGCCTGAAAATCCACGAACGCATCGCCAAAGCGAAGGCCACCCTCGAACACGTCAACTCGCCCGCTTACCGCGAAAGCCTCGTCGGCATGATCGGCGCGGATCCGGCGCTGGTTTGACAGCCGCCCCAATCCGCCCTTGAATCACACCGCTCCTCGACACGGGGAGCGGTTTTTTCATCCTCACGCCTTCCGCCACCATGTTTTCCTCACTCTCCGACAGTCTCGACAAAACCTTCCGCAACCTCCGTGGCGTCGGCCGCATTTCGGAAAAAAACATCGCCGACGCACTCCGCGACATCCGCATCGCGCTGCTTGAGGCCGACGTCGAATTTGGCGTCGCCAAGGATTTCATCGCCAAGGTGAAGGAAAAAGCCCTCGGCGAGGACGTGCTCAAATCGATCAAACCCGGCGAACAGATCGTCAAGATTTTCCACGACGAGCTCGAAGCCCTGCTCGGCGGCGACCAAGCCCCGCTCGACCTCAATCCACCCGCCCGCATCCTCATCTGCGGCCTCAACGGTGCCGGTAAAACCACCACCTCCGCCAAGCTCGCGAACCGCCTGAAAAAAGAAGGCCGCCGCCCGCTGCTCATCGCCTGCGACCTTTACCGCCCCGCCGCCATTGACCAGCTCGCGGTGCTCGCGAAACAAATCGACGTCCCTTGTTATACACCGGAAGCCACCGAAACCGATGTCGTCAAGGTCGCCAAGGACGCGCTCGCCTGGGCCGAAAAACAACAAGGCACCGTGCTCATCTTCGACACCGCCGGCCGCCAGGAAATCGACGAGCGCCTCATCGAGGAGCTCAAGCGCCTGCACGCCTTCGTCAACCCGAAGGAAACCCTGTTAGTCGCCGACTCCGCCACCGGCCAGCAAGCGGTCTCCGTCGCCCGGCACTTCGACGACGCCGTCGGCATCACCGGCATCATCCTCACCAAGCTCGACGGCGACGCCCGCGGCGGCGCCGCCCTCTCAATGCGCGCCGTCACCGGCAAGCCGATCAAATACGCCGGCGAGGGCGAGAAGTTGGACCAGCTTTTCGAATTCCACCCCAGTCGCATGGCCGACCGCATTCTCGGCATGGGCGACATCGTCGGCATGGTCGAGCAAGTCGCCGACAAAGTGAACGAAGCCGACGCCATGCGCTCGATGAAGCGCATGCAGGAGGGGAAATTCGATTTCACCGACTTCCTCGACCAGATGAAGATGATCCAGAACCTCGGCCCGCTCGAAGGATTGTTAGGCCTGATGCCCGGCTTCAGCAAGATCAAGAAGCAGCTTCCAGCCGGAGCCTTCGACACCAAGAAAATCAAGCGCACCGAAGCCATCGTGCTCTCGATGACGATGCAGGAACGCACCCGCCCTGAGATCATCAAGGGCTCCCGCCGCCAGCGCATCGCCGCCGGCTCCGGCACCTCGATCATGGAAGTGAACCAGCTCATCAAACAATTCGGCGAGATGCGCAAGATGATGAAATCCCCCACCAAGATGGGAGCCATGATGAAACAAATGGGCGGCGCCGGCGGCATGAAGGACATGATGAAAGGCCTCGGCGGCGGGAAGTTTCCGTTTTAACCGGAGCGGGGACACTCCTGTCCCCACC
>JAIFNK010000252.1:4535-9119 GCA_020047775.1 Akkermansia sp.
CCCGACCCAAAATGCCCGAGCCATGGTCAGAAGAAATCGAGCAGGAGTATCACCGCAAATTTACCTGGAGATTGGAAACCTGGCTGGATGAAGGTTACGGCGCTTGTCTTTTCAATGATCCAGCAAACCGCGATACTCTCGAACAAGTCCTCATGCACGATCACGAGAAAAAAGCGATCCATCACGTGTGGGTGATCATGCCGAATCACATGCACCTTCTATTCACGCCATTGGCTCCTTTGGAAAAACTCATGCAATCGTGGAAAGGCATCGCCGCCCGGCGGATCGGATTGAGCAGCATCTGGCAGAAAAACTACCGCGATACGCTGATTCGCAACGTGAGCCACTTCGCGAACGCGGTGCGTTACATCCGGAGAAATCCAGCGAAACTGCAGGAAGGAACTTTCACTTTATGGGCGAGCGAGCGAGCGAAAGCGATCTGATAAGGATAAGGAGTGGGGACACTCCTGTCCCCACCGAGGCTTGTGACGACAAGAGTGTCGTCACTCCTTATTACATCTGCGGCCCCACCGCCTCCGGAAAATCCGCGCTCGCCCTGGAAATGGCGCGCAAACTCGACGGCGAGATCGTCAACGCCGACGCCTTCCAACTCTACCGCGGCCTTGCAATCGTCAGCGCCGCCCCTTCTGCGGAAGAGTTCGCCCAAGTCCCCCACCACCTCTACGGCATCCTGGAGCCCACCGTCTCTGCCGATGCCCAGCTCTACGTTGATCTAGCCAAACCCGTCATCGCGGAAATCCAATCCCGCGGCAAAACCCCGGTCATCACCGGCGGTTCCGGCCTCTATCTGAAATTCCTCACCCACGGCGCCGCCCCGCTGCCCACCGCCGACGCCGCATTACGGGCGGAAATGGATGCCCGCCCGCTCGACGAACTCGTCGCCCAACTCCAACAACTCGACCCCGTCGAAGCCACCCGCACCGCGCTGCAAAACCGCCGCTTCGTCTCCCGCGCCTTGGAAATCTGCATTCTCAGCGGACAAAAAGCCTCCGACCTCCGCGATGGATGGGAAACCAAAACCGCCGAAATTTCCTCCCAGCTCCGCGGCATCGTCATCCAGCGCACCCGCGCCGACCTCCACGCCCGCATCGCCCTGCGCACCCGCGCCATGCTCGACGGCGGCGCGTTGAAAGAGGTCGCCGCCCTGGCCGACGTTTCCACCAACTGCGGCAAAGCCATCGGCTTCCGCGAAATCCGCGATTTTCTCGCCGGAGAAATCGACCGCGCCACCTGCGAGGAACTCATCAACGCCGCCACCCGCCAATACGCCAAGCGCCAGGAAACCTGGTTCCGCCGGGAAAAATGGCTGCTGCCACGGTCCGCTTAGGTGATCCGGTTTCCCTTGCCCGCCACGCCAGCCACCCCTAGAAACCTGGCGGTTCCCTCCGCGTCATCATGAAATCACTTCGCCTCCTATTCGCCGTCATTTTCCTGATGTTGCCTGACGCAGCGCAAGCAGCAGACGCCCATGTGCCCGGGTTCGTCTCGGAAATGGCGAAGTTTCCCGCCATGGAAAAAGCCCAAGGCATCCAAGGGATCAGCGAAACCCTGTCGTTCCGCGCCAAACAACAGCCGTTCCTGCTCGTGGCGTCCGTCATTTTCCTGTTCGCCATCCTGCACACCTTCTTCGCCGTGCCGATCACCCGCATCGCCCACAAGGTGCAGCACGATCACGATGAACAAGTCCGTCGCTCGCGGTCCGCTAACGGCCAATCAACCGAGGCGGATGACCTGGTTTGTTTCAAGGCAACCATGCTGCATTTCCTCGGCGAGGTGGAGGCGATCTTCGGGATCTGGGTGCTCGTCCTCCTGACTGCGATGTTTTCGTTTTACGACCTGACCACCGTCAAGAGTTACATCGGCGGCGTGAATTTCACGGAACCGCTTTTCGTGGTGGTCATCATGGCGTTCGCCTCGACCCGGCCGATCCTCAATTTCGCCGAGTCCTGCCTCAGCTTCTTCGCCCGCATCGGCAAACAAACTCCCGCGGCCTGGTGGCTCTCGATCATGATCATCGCCCCGATCCTCGGCTCCTTCATCACCGAGCCGGGAGCCATGACCATCGCTGCCATGCTGCTGGCCAAGAAGTTCTATCAGCTAAATCCCTCGCCCCGGTTTTCCTACGCCACCCTCGGGCTGTTGTTCGTCAATATTTCCATCGGCGGCGTGCTCACGAATTTTGCCGCGCCACCGGTCCTGATGGTGGCGCAGAAGTGGGGCCTCACCACCACCGAGATGCTCCTGAATTTCGGCGACAAGGCCGTCATCTCCATCGTGATTTCCAGCCTCGTTTATTTCTTATGCTTCCGCAAGGAACTCGCGGAAATGGCGGACCGCGCGGAAGACCACGATGGCGACGGCAAGGGCGACATGATCGGGAACAACCGTTCCGTGCCCGTTTTTGTCACGCTCACCCACCTTGCCTTCATGGCGTGGACCGTGGCCTTCTCCCACTATCCGCCGCTCTTCATCGGCGGATTCCTCTTCTTCCTCGCCTTCCAGCAGGCGACCGCCCACCACCAGAACGAAATCAATCTGCGCGGCCCCATCCTCGTCGGGTTCTTTCTCGCCGGACTCGTCGTCCACGGCGGACTGCAAGGCTGGTGGCTCGCCCCCATCATTTCCAGCCTCACCGAAGTCCCGCTCTTCCTCGGAGCCACGGTTCTAACTTCCTTCAATGACAATGCCGCCATCACCTTCCTCGCCAGCCAGGTGGACGGGCTTTCCCCGCAGCTGAAATACGCCGTGCTCGCCGGCGCCGTGACCGGCGGCGGCCTGACCGTCATCGCCAACGCCCCGAACCCCGCGGGACAAGCGCTGCTAGGCCGGTTTTTCGGCGAAGGGGTTTCTCCGGTCAAACTCGCCTTGGCCGCGCTTCTACCCACCATCATCGTCGCCCTTTGCATGCTGTTTTTCCCGGACCGCGGAATCGACGCAATGTTCGCGCCGGTGAAACCCGCCGAAACCAGCGCACCCTCCAACCACTAACATCCCATGTTCACCGGACTCGTCGAAGCCACCGGCACCGTGCTCAGCCTTGAATCCAAAGGCGAACAAGCGCGGCTCACCCTCGATATCCCCTTCGCCGCCGAACTCGCGCCGGGAGACTCGGTCGCCATCAACGGCTGCTGCCTCACCGTCGCCGACCTCGCGCCCGGCGGCACCTCCTTCGACCTGCTAGCCCAGACCCTGCGCGTCACCTCGCTCGGCGGACTCGCCGCCGGATCCCTCGTGAACCTCGAACGCGCGATGATGATCGGCGACCGCTTCGGCGGGCATTTCGTCCAAGGTCACGTCGATGGCACCGGGAAAATCACCCGCCTCGAAGCCAGCGGCCAGGACCACATCGTCGGTGTTTCCCTGCCGCCGGAAATCCACCGCCTCTGCATCGACAAAGGCTCGCTCACCCTCGACGGCATTTCCCTAACCATCGCCGAGCTCACCCCCGACGGCGCGGTGTTCTGGATCACCCCGCACACCTGGCAGCACACCCACCTCCACCGCGCGATAATCGGCCAGCCGATGAATCTGGAAACCGACATGCTGGCGAAATACGTGGACAAGCTGTTGCCGGGTAAGAAGTCGGACGATGTCACCCCGCGCACGGCAAAAACGGGATAAATTTCTGAATCGAGAGCGAAATCCGGATCGCTGAATGTCAAACACTTACAAAAAGGTTTCCCAGAGGTAGACATTCGTTCCTCATGCCACCCCCGGGCTGGGGGACGGAACACCCTTGGTGTTGAAAACCCCAAGCCGGGCCTTAAAGGCATCGGACTGGAGTCCGCGCTGCTTGATCAGTCGAGAAACTTGATCTTACCGGGAACGGGCGGACGACCCATGGCCATCTCAGCGTGCTGCTCGTCGGTGCAGGACGAATTGATCGGCGCGTCCGGCGTGGTGTCGTTTTCCTGGAGGTAGCCGTTTTCCAGCATCCATTTTTCCACTTCCTCACCGGAAATGTCCGGCAGCATGTGACCGTCGATTTCCACGCACGGCGAGAGCGACTGGCCGCTGCGCTGCTCCATTTCCCAGCGGAAAGCAGGGTTCTTGATGATGTCCTTCTCCTCGAATGGAAGCTCGTATTTCCGCATGATCGCGCGGATGCCTTCGCTCCAGCCGCAGAAGGTTTTGAGATAGGCGGTGATTTTCGGGGATGAGGTGGTTTCGGACATTTTCTTGGTTGGTTGGCAGCAGAATAAGGCTGCCGGCGGGAATCGCAAGCACCGTGGTTCAAGGGGCCGAATGACTACCTGGGACTTCAGACACCCGGCTACAGAGCAATGCCTTTAAGGATTGGCCTGCGGTTTTCAACACCAACGGTGTTTCGCCCTCCAGCCCAGGGTTGGCGTGAGGAACGAACGCCTACCCTGGGAAACCCGGATCACCCGTGGATTGAACCACAACGTGGTTCCGGCCCCGGCGAGCGAGGAAAATGAGCGGACTGCCCGCTGCCCGCACAGGCCGGAACTCCGTTGGAGTTCGGAAGATTGCGGAACCGGTTCCCAAGGTAGCCGTCACCGGCAACCTTGGGCTGGAGGGCGGAACACCGTTGGTGTAAAT
>JAIFNK010000325.1:0-4545 GCA_020047775.1 Akkermansia sp.
AGGATTTTTATAGCACCTCCGGTCTTGGCGAATGCTCTAGCGGCAGCTCCGGAATCCGTATAGGACAAGCGCGCCGCGAAATCCCGCATGAACACAGCCCTCTCACTTCGGAAAAATTTCTTCGATTCGCTCGACGGCATGCTGCCCGTGGACCGGCTATTCGACGGCGTGCCCGACATCGTCTTTTTCATCAAGGACACAAACGGCCGCTACATGGCCGTGAACGACACGCTCGCCACCCGCTGTGGGCTGGCGGACAAAAATGACGCCATCGGCCTGACCGCCGGCGAGCTTTTCCCCCCGCCGTTGGGCGACGCCTTCGCCCTTCAAGATCAGAAAATCCTGCGCAGCGGCCACCCGATCCGCGACCACCTCGAACTCCACCTCTACCCCGGCGGCCGCAACGGCTGGTGCCTGACATTCAAGGAGCCGATCATCGGGAAAAACGGCAAAGTCGCCGGCATCTGCGGCATTTCACGCGACCTTCATTCACCCGGCGAGGACTTCACCGCCATGTCCTCCGCGATCGAGCACATCCACCATCATTACGATGAAGCCCTGCGCCTCCCCGGCCTCGCGGAAATGGCGGGGCTCTCCGTCTATCAGTTCGACCAGCGCATCCGTGCGCTCTTCCATGTCACCGCCGGACAATACCTCGTGAAGGTCCGCATCGACGCCGCCTGCCTGCGGCTTTCCGCCAGCGACGAGCCCATCGCCCAGATCGCCCTCTCCTGTGGCTACTCCGACCAATCCAGCTTCTCGCGGCAGTTCAAACAAGCCGTCGGCATCAGCCCGCTGGCGTATCGGAAGAAGATCAATCCCTGAAACGACGCGGACTAACTGAATCTCCCGACGCCCATCGCATCGATCGGACGGAATGGCGGTTCTCCCGCGAGAAGATCCGCCACCAGCCGCCCCGTCACCGGAGCGAGGCTGAGCCCCATCATCGCATGACCGGTGGCGACTAGCAGATTGGGCAGGTCGCGCACGATTCCCAGATAGGGAATCCCATCCGGCGAAACCGGGCGCAGGCCGGCCCACGGCTTGATGCCCTCGAAATCACGCTCGGAAAACTCCGGGAAATACGCATGCACGGATTTCACGATGCCGCGGACCCGCGCCGGATTGACCGAGAGATCCAGCCCACCGACTTCCATGGTGCCGCCGAAGCGCAAGCTGCCGCCCATCGGCGTGATCGCGACCTTCGCCTCGGCGAAAATCGAGCAAAGCCCAGGCAACTCCGGCGGCGCGGGCAAGGTCAGCGAATAGCCTTTTCCCGCCTGTAGTGGCAATTTCACCCCGATGAACTCAAGCAGCTGCGGCGTCCATGATCCACCTGCCAGAACGAACCGCACCCCCTCGAATTCGCCACCCTTTCCGCCAACGGAAACCACCCGGCCGTTCCTCGTCTCGATGTGGTCGATCTCCACGCCACTTTCGAAAACACCGCCGAGCTCCAAAACCCGCCGCCGCATCGCCGCCATGAATCGCGCCGGATCGAGGTGGCAGTCCTCGGGGAAATAAACCGCGCCGGCCACGTCCATCGTGACCGCCGGATCCAGTTTCGCAGCAGCGGCGGCATCGATGACCTCCGCCTTCAGCCCGATTTCATTCGCCGCATGAGCCACTTCCGCCTCCTCGTCGAGGCCCTTCGCCGTCTTGCAAAGCATCAGCAGGCCACGTTTCACCAGGCCGAAGTCCGCTTCATCGGAAAGCTCCGCGAACAGCCGCCGGCTTTCCAGATTCAGATCACGCAGCAGCTCGCGCGACGCCGCGACGTGTCGCTCGGTGGAATGGCGATAGAAAAGCCAGCCCCAGCGCATGAGATCCAGGTTCACCCGCGGCCGGACGTAGAACGGACTTTCCGGATTAAACATCCAGCGCAGGCCTTTGGAAATCATGCCCGGCGCGGCCAGCGGCGTAAAATGACTGGGCACGATCATGCCCGCGTTTCCCATCGAGCAATTGTCGCCGCCCGGCGCTTCGCGCTCGACCACCGTGACCGGAAATCCGCGCTTCAGCGCATAATACGCCGAGCATAGCCCGATCACGCCGCCGCCTACGATCACCACCCGCTCCGTTGTCATCCTCTCAAACTACCCCCCCCTGTCTTGCCCGAGTCTGGAGAAATTCCTCGGGAAACCGTCATGTGAGCGCCATTTCGCAGGATCGAGCAGCTGGGTCGTGGAGCGTGGCGTTTCGCCCTCCAGCCCAGGGTTGGCGTGGGGAGTCCGGCAGCGGAAAGCCGTTATTGAAGGCGCAAAAAATCGGTGAATCGTAAATCGAGCATCCCGCGTTTTTCTTGTTGCAAGCCAATCTCAATTGACGATCTTAGCGCCGGATGCCACTGACTCTTACAGCCGATTTGGAAATCGACAGCGCCGTGACCTTGAACCAGGCCAAGGTGGGCTGTGACATGCAGATCCGGATTCTCAGCGGCCCAGGCTGTGATCGCCTCCGCGATCTCGGGTTCTGCGAGCAATTGCAGGTCCGCAAACTCGCAGGCGGCCGGAACCTGATCTGCTCGATCTGCGGCACCCGGATGGCGATCAGCCGCGAGCTGGCGGAGCAGGTGATGGTTTCACCCGTGGGTTGATTTCTCATGTCTGACGCCCCCTCGACGATCGCGCTGATCGGCAACCCCAATGCCGGAAAAACCACGCTTTTCAACGCGCTCACCGGGGCGAACCAACACGTCGGCAACTACGCCGGCGTCACCGTGGCCGTGAAATCCGGCGAAACCTTCACGCCACACGGCCGCAAACTGCGCGTGCTCGACCTGCCCGGCTGCTACTCGCTGCGGGCGAATTCTCCCGATGAAAAAGTCGCGCTCGACGCGCTCAACGGTCTGCTCCCCGGCGAACAAAAACCGGACCTCGTCGTCTGCGTGGTCGATGCCTCCAACTTGGAGCGCCACCTCCAACTCGCCCTGCAAGTCATCGAACTCGGCCTGCCCTGCGTGATCGCCCTCAACATGGTCGATGTCGCCGAGCGCACCGGCATGCGGCTCGATCCCTCGAAACTTTCCGAAGAACTCGGCGTGCCGGTCGTGCCGATGCAGGCGAACGCGAAGAAGGGCATCGTCGAGCTGAAACAAGCGCTGCGTTTCCCCCACCCCATCGCCTCCGAGGCCACTTGGACCGCAAACGCCGCGGATCCGGAGGCCGGCCGACGCGCCTTCATCACCCGGCTTTGCGAACTCGCCGCCCGCCGCCCGGACGCGCACCAACAAACGCTCTCCGACAAGATCGACTCGATCCTGCTGCACCCGGTTTACGGCTGGATCTCGCTGGTCGCGATTTTCTTCACCGTTTTCTGGTCCATCTTCTCCTTCGCGGAACTCCCGATGGGCTGGATCGAGGCCGGCCAAGGCGCGCTCGGCGGCTGGGTGGAATCCCTGATGGCGGATGGAGATCTGCGCTCGCTCGTCGTCGATGGCATCATCGGCGGAGTCGGCGGCGTGGTGGTGTTCCTGCCGCAGATCATCCTGTTGTTCCTCTTCATCGGGCTGCTGGAAAGTTCCGGTTACATGGCGCGCGCCGCCTATCTGATGGACGGCGTGATGGCCCGGGCAGGACTCAGCGGAAAATCCTTCCTGCCGCTTTTCAGCTCGTATGCCTGTGCGATTCCCGGCGTGATGGCCACCCGCACCATCGACTCCGCCAAGGAACGGCTGGTCACCATTTTCGTCGCGCCATGGATGAGCTGCTCCGCCCGCCTGCCGGTCTATTTCCTGATCATCCCGCTGCTGTTGCATGAAAAGGAAGGCACGTGGAAACAGGCGATGGTGCTCTTCGCCATCTACGCGCTGGGCACGGCCACCGCGTTCGTCATCGCCCGGATCCTGCGCGGCAGGCTCGGTGAGGACATCAGCCCCGGACATTTCCTGTTGGAGCTTCCGCCCTACCGCAAGCCGCAGTGGAGTTATATTCTCCGCCATGTGCTGGACCGGGCGCTGTCGTTCGTGAAAAAAGCGGGAACCATCATTCTCGGGCTTTCCATCCTGCTCTGGGCGCTCAGCACCTATCCGAAAATGGACGGCGACGACGACGCGGCGGCGCTCGCCCACAGCGCGATGGGCCGCATCGGCGCGGTGATCGAACCCGTCGTCAAGCCGCTCGGATTCGACGGACGGATGGGCACCGCGATCCTCACCTCGTTCGCCGCCCGCGAGGTCTTCGTGTCCTCGATGGCGATTCTCTATCGAGTCGAAGAGGCCGATAACGAGGAGCAAACCCGCAACGTGTTGCGCGACCAGCTCGCCGCATCGAAGTGGCCGGACGGACGCCCGATTTTCACGCCGCTCTCGCTCATTTCGCTGCTGGTGTTTTTCATCTACGCGCTCCAGTGCCTGCCCACCAGCGCGGTGGTCGCCCGCGAATCGGGATCGTGGAAATGGGCACTCGGACAATTTTTATTCATGACCGGCTTCGCCTACGTGGCTTCACTTGCTGTGTTTCAAATCGGCAAACTCATCGGATACTGACATGGACTGGCAAACCCTCACCGCCGCAGGAATCGTGATCGTCACGCTCACCATTTTCC
>JAIFNK010000325.1:4598-6775 GCA_020047775.1 Akkermansia sp.
CCATTTTCCTCGTCCGCCTCGCCCGGCCGAAGAAAAAATCCGGCTGCGGCCACGGCTGCGGGTGCAAAAAGTGATACAGGCATTCCTGCCTGTTCTTGAAGCGCTGCGGGATGAAGAACAGGCAGGAATGCCTGTATCACGAGCTTGAATCCCGGCTCCGGTCCCGCTATCCCAGCGACGTGCTGATTCGAAACCGCCTTGAAGACCTGCCCGCGCTTGGCGTGCCGCTGCATCTCGCGCTCGGCGTCTTCGACGGCGTCCACGTGGGCCACCAAGCAGTGATCGCCCGCGCAGTGGATGCCGCAAAGCGCGAGGGCGGGCTGGTGGGATTGCTGACTTTCGATCCCCACCCGATCCGCGTGATCGCCCCGAACAAAGCCCCCTCCGCGTTGTTGGAAACGCTCGACCACAAGGCCCGCGTGATCGCGAATCTCGGCGTGCAACTTTTCATCCCGGTGCATTTCGACCACGAGTTCGCCAAAATGGAAGCGACGGAGTTCATCGAAAAACTCATGGCCGCGCCGGTCCGGACCGTCGCCGTGGGCGAGGATTGGCGCTTCGGCCACAACCGCGGTGGCGACGTGCCATTCCTCCGGCGGGAAGCCACCCGGCGCGGATTCAAACTCGAAGCCGTGCCGCCGGTCATGCACGGCGGTGATCGCATCAGTAGCACCCGTATCCGCCAGGCGATTCGCGATGGGAACCTCGACGATGCAGAACAAATGCTCGGGAGGCCCTACACCGTCACCGGCACCGTCGTGGAAGGCAATAAACTCGGCCGGACCATCGATTTCCCGACAGCCAATCTCGCGACCGGCGAGGCGCAACTCCCGCCGGACGGCGTGTGGGCCATCCGCGCCTTCCTCGCTGACGGCCGCAAGCTCACCGGGGTCTCGAATCTTGGCCTACGCCCGACCGTCGGCGGAACCCGCAGGTCGCTCGAAGTCCATCTCTTCGATTTCTCGGGGGATCTCTACGGCCAAGACCTCGAAATCCGCTTTGAGAACCACCTCCGCGCGGAAATACAATTCCCGTCGATTGACGCCTTACGCACTCAGATTCAAAAGGATGCGAATGCCGCCCGGGCATCCCTCAGGGAAGAATCGTCAATTTAAAACCGGAGTCTTGACACCGATTGAGTTCATGTGAACACTTTTCCCATGAACAGCTTCCCACCGTTGATTGTCAAGGTTCTCAAAGCGATCGAAACCCGGCTTTCCCCCTACTTCCGTCAACCGCCCGTCATCCGGCGTCGAATCGAACAACAGCTTGAATTTCCCTGGCTTTCAAAAAGATGAATTTCCGGGATTTTACGCTTACCCTCGCCGGACAAGCCCTCTATACGTCGCCTCAACCTTCGCATGGAGACTTTCAAACCCATTCATTTTTTACGTGGCGGCGCTGCATTATTAGCGTCCGCCGGGATGATCCTTCCGCTCGCAAGCGGCGATTCACGCGGAGGCAGCAGCCTTGCCTCCAGCGAAGTTTCCCGCCGCAGCGTCGCGATCGACGAAGCCCAGGAACTCCTTCGTAAAGGCGATGAAGCCTACACGGCCGGACGTTACGCGGAAGCGGTCGAAGCCTATGCCGGTGCCCGCCAACTGATTCCAAATGCACCAATTTCCGCCGAGCTCCGGGCCGCCGCGACCGAGCGCTACGCCCAGGCATCCATCGAGCAAGGCCGCGTCCTTTCCCGCAACGGCGATGTGGCTGGCGCCAGGGCAGTCGTGAACAAAGTGCTCGCCGAATCAGTCGCCCCAAACAACCCGGGAGCCTTGACATTCCTCGGCCAGCTTGACGATCCAATCCGCACCAATCCAGCACTCACTGAGCAGCACGCCAAGAACATCGATTCCGTGCGCCGCCTGCTCTACACCGCCGAGGGCGCTTACAATCTCGGAAAATACGACGAGGCGAACGCGAAATACGCCGACGTTCTGCGGATCGACCCCACCAACACCGCCGCCCGCCGTGGGATGGAGAAAGTCGCCACTGCGAAAAGCGGCTATCAAAAATCCGCCTACGACCACACGCGGGCCGAGATGCTCAACCAAGTCGAAAGCCAATGGGAATTGCAGGTTGCGCCTGCGGAACTCGAAGCCTCCATTCCAGACCCCGCCACAGAGTCATCTTCCGCCAACTACGTCTCTGTCAAAAACAAGCTGGACCGGATCATT
>JAIFNK010000207.1:0-4545 GCA_020047775.1 Akkermansia sp.
CGACACCAGTGCCAATTGCCGGATAGCCTAACCAAGTGGGTGACTCGAAGCCGGTTGCACTGCTGAGGTAGTAGATCGTAAATCCGGAAGCGGTGAGTTCAAACACATTGATGCCCATGGTCGGAGCGTCACCCTGGAAATTCGCCCGGGATAACGCACCGCAGGTGGAAAAAGCCTGGTTTTCAATTTTTGTGACATTCCCGTGAAGCGTGACAGCCGTCAGCGCCGCGCAGTTCTGGAACGCCTGAATTCCGATTTCCGTCAACACCGAGGGAATCGTGAAATTTCCACTCAACCCGCCGGGGCAGGTGATCAGCCGGATTTGACCTTTGTCCGTAAGAAGTCCGCCAACACTACTGAAATTCGGATTGGCAGCATCCACCGTGAATCAGGTGAGGGAGCTGCACTCGGCAAACGCCGTGGCATTAATTATGGTCACACTGGCAGGGATATTCACGCTCGTCAGCCCCCGGCAATTTGCAAACACCTTGTCTTGCAAGTTGCTCACATTGGGAATGGTGATGACTGTTAGTCCGCTGCAGTATCGAAAGGCTTGGGGACCAATGCTGGCCACGCTGGGTGAAATCGACAGAGTCATTAAGCCACTGCAGCCACTGAAAGCCGATTCTCCCACTGCCACGCCTGGGGGAATTGTCACACTCATCAGCGCACTGCACCCGCCGAACGCAGAACGCCCAAGGCTCGTCACGTTGGCCGGAAGAGTCAAAGTTGACAGCGCGGTGCATCCGGCGAACGCAAACCGTGATCTGGTCTCCACCCCGTTCGCTGGTAACTGCACCTCTGTCAAAGAAGTGCACTGGTAAAACGCAGTAATTCCGAGACTCTTCACACTGGGAGGAATGGTCACTCCCGTCAGGTTCACGCAACCGAAAAACGCGGATCCCCCGATGCTAACGACCGGATCATCCAAACCACTCACCGAATCGCAGATCGTCGCCGGGATGGTGATCGCTCCCATCGGTGCCGCAGGCGCGCCAACGTAGCCGGTGATGGTGACGTCAGCCCCATTGTCAGTGTAGATGAAATTACCGGATACCTGAGCGACCGAGGCGCTGGCCAAACCGAACAACACGGACAAAATCCACACCCAAAGGCGACTCCGAAGAACAAAGCCTTTCAAACCGCAAACCCGGCGGGATAGAAAACAAGGAACGGACAGACTGTGGCTTGCACTCATTTCGATTGCTGTATTATCAAAAATACGAAATAGACACAATCTTTTGAATTAGTTTTCAAAAAAACCGGCGCGATCTTTTTTCTGCAATCAAATTATAAAAATATTCGCACCGCACTGCTCAGACTCGGACTTCTCCGCAAGCAATTCTTGCCGTCGGTGTTCCGTCCGTTTACCCAACACGCATGCAAGATGAAGTTCGCGCACTGTTGATTCTCCAAGACCGTGACCGCCGCCTTTTGGCGTTGGCAAAAGACCTCGCCAAGTTGCCTCAGGACGAGGCTAGGGCGAAGGCTAAACTCGCCGGAGACGAGGCCGCCGTAACAAAGGCCCATCAAGGTCTGCTCGATTGCGAACTGCGGGTGAAAAAGATCGAGCTGGACGCCGAGACACGCCGCACCACGATCAAGCGCCTGAAGCTGCAACAGTTCGAGACCCGCAAAAACGAGGAGTTCGTGGCTCTGGGCCATGAGATCACCCGCTACGAAAAGGATCTGGATGAATTCGAGACTCGGGAACTCGAAGCGATGGAAGAGGTCGAAGAGTTTCGGAAAGCACACAAAGCCGCCGAAGCCGCGCGCACCGTGACCCGCAAGCTGGTGGAGGAAGACCTCGCGACGGTTGCCCAACGCCACGCCCGCATGCAGACCGAGCAGTCGGAGGTCACCGCCGAGCGGGAGAAACTCCTCGCCTCTGTGCCTGAAAGTGTGCTCCCGCTTTACAACCGCCTCATGAAGACGAAGGACGGTCTCGCCATCGCCCCGATGCGCGACGGAAAATGCGAGGGCTGCCACATGAAACTCATCGCCTCCACCGTGATGAAAGTGCACTCTGGAAGGGAAATCGCCCAGTGCGAGGATTGCGGGCGGATCCTCTACGCCGAGGACTAGGCTTCAGTTAGTAAAACTCCTTCCGGCGCTCTTCAAGGACGACGAGCCAGTTCATCATCGTGATCGGCGGGATCGCCGCAGGGTGGATGATGGGGCGGAGATTCACCGTGATCTGGCTGGGAGCCATGGCGGAGCCGCTCATGCTTTTTGAATCCAAGGGCCAGATCGCCGTGGCCACGGTGTCACTTGCGAGTTGTTGACCGTGGCATTGGCCGCGCCGATGGTGGTCAGGAATGCTGGAATCCTCTCGGGATTCGCGGCCACGCAGATCTGGCCGCTGGCCAAGGTTTGGATTTCAAATGGAGCCCTGGGTCTCCAGAAGCCACCTTTTGGTGTTCCCACCAATGGATCGCCAAAGGTGCTGTTGTTGAATGCGACGGTTCCGGTGATCCCCCGCCTGAAGGTGTAACCACCGTTCTCACCGTAGGCGACATCCACCGGAACGGTGGATGAAAAGGTGTAACTCTGGCCCTCGTTACACACCCTCACGTAGCCCGCCGGGAGAGTGGGGAGCACCGCGTTGTTGAGAGGCATGCTCATCGACGTCCGCGTGCCGGAGGGAAGAAAGTATTGGAACCGCAACAGCGTCGGAGTCGGATTGGTCGCGCTCTGCACCGCGGCGATGTCCAACCGCATGGCACACTGCAAGACTCCGATCTAATTATTGTTCCAGGTCGTGGGCGACAAAACGCTGGATTCCGCGGTGTGGGCGAAACGATCAAAAAACTCCTCGCCACGATTGATAGGGACAAAGGCGGTCCTACCGCTTTCCGAGGCGAGGGACGCCGGGAAAAACTCCCCCGTGGTCACCTGATAGACCTCACGAACCCCGGGGGTGAAAGGGCTGTTGTTAAAACTGCCAATGAGAAGATCGAAAAGCGTTCCTCACCCCGGATTTTGGTCCGGTTGGCCCCGGGAATCGAAGTGACCAGATAACTCAGGGTTTGAGTTCCGTTCGTGGTGATCGACGACTGCGAGAGCAATGTCGCCTGGGTTCGATCGATTCCGAGCCCGTTGCCGGCAACACCATACGATTGCACATGGCGGAAGAACTTCACGCTTTTCGACGGCTCGGGATCGGTCGCCCCGTTGAGCAGCCCGCTGAGGGTCACATCCACCTGGAAAGGACGGTCCGCGCGGGTCCAGGGGATGGCCGAAGTCGCATCTTCGGAACGGACCACCACGGTCGCGACAGGAATGTAGGTTCCCAAGTAGGAGCTTTCCAACAGGTATCCGGTCAGTCCTGTCACGGACGATGACTTCATCGTCCAAAGTTCGAAGCGGGCCCCTCCCGGATTGATCGCCAGCGCGGACAGCTTGGTGCCGCTGACGGCCACGGTGTCCGAGGCATCCCAGGTGACGTCGGCAGGCATTTGGAATTGGCGGATGTAGTTGACGTAACTAACAACCTCAGCCGCGAATACCGGACAACAAAGCAACGATACGGCGGTGATTCGGAGAACGAGAGTCTTCATGATTTCGGACCTCTCGAAATATTTTCAACGGTCGTGGCTTTTTCACCGGCTTTTTCACCGGCTTTTTCAGCGGGAACCTTCAGAGGAAGGACCGAGATCGGCCCCGCCTGATAGGTTGCGACGATGAGGTTGGCATTCTTTGACATTTGCTTGAGGGCCACCTCGCCGAGCGGGCTGTTCCCCTCCGCTTGGACACGGGAGACCTCCATGGTGGTGATCCATCCGCGGTTCACGGCGTAAAAGTCGGCCCAGCTCAAGAGTTTCGCCCCTGGGACATACTTCAGCCGGCCCGCCATGTTCTTCGGAATCTGCAACACCGCTCTCTTCGGCACCAAGGTCGCCATTCCGTTGAAACACAGGATATCCGAATCGCCGATTAGATCTTTCGGTGGATTGACCAGCAGGGGGTCCGGCCCCTTGGTCGGTGTCATCTTGCGCGCAGGATCCTCCTGCGAGGCCTTGCGATAAGACAGGACAAGCTGTTCGTGGGTTGCCGCATCACGCATCTCCGCCAGCGAGGACGCGGCGGCAAATAAACCTAGCAGTGGAATGATTGTCGTGAATTTCATATTGCCGTTCAGGGTTCGGAGGTTAGCGGATTTCATCATCCACACCACCGGAGGGATCCACCATTCCGTTGGCTCCGCCGTGGCCCCGGCCCGGGTTCGACGAGTCGACGCCATCCAGGTTGTTGCCATGTCCGTTGTTCGGATGTTTGGTGCTTAACGTCACAAGCAGCACGATGTCCTGATAGTCAAAACACGTGAGGCTTCGGTTCGTCTGGCCCAGCTCCATCATGATGAGAATACTGAACGGGCCGATGTTCACCTTCCCGGTGGAATCCAAATAGGGCTTCAGATAACTCGCCAGCGTACTGGACTGATAGAGCGAAAAGTAACAGTTTAGCCGATTTCAGGGCTCTTTTGTTGGCGGTTCGAACCGGTTTTCTACATTTTCCCGAAATTTCCGCTTTTCTTTTGGATTT
>JAIFNK010000207.1:4573-6178 GCA_020047775.1 Akkermansia sp.
GTAACAGTTTAGCCGATTTCAGGGCTCTTTTGTTGGCGGTTCGAACCGGTTTTCTACATTTTCCCGAAATTTCCGCTTTTCTTTTGGATTTTACAGGCGTATACATACGCCTGTAACTTATCAACTCATCCGACATGGCAACAGGCATCTGGCACCTCCAGCAGAAGAAGCAACGACTCGAGCGTGAGATTCTCTCCAATCTGGATTTCCTGGTTGGCACCGTGACCTCTCAGGGACCCCGCGGCGGATATTCACTCACCACCAAGGAAAATGGAAAAACCCGGTCCAAATACATCCGCAATGCCATGCTTGGCGAAGTGCGCAAGATGACCCGACGCCACCAGAAGCTCAAAGACCTGCTCAAGGAACTCGCCGAACTCAACTGGGAACTGCTCAAAGCCAACCAGGAGCACTGATGTCCCGATTCAAGGAGGCGCCGCGGGACTTCAACTGTCCATACCGGCACCACTGCCCCGAGATGGAGGGGCAGTCCAGCTTCTGGATCTTTGCCGAACACCAACGCGCTCAAACCCGCGAACACGAACACTGGCGCGTGCGCGATCTAATGGCGGCGGAAATAAACGCACTCGAAAAAACCATCCGCGAGCAGAGCGCGGAAATCGACCGCCTCAGAGCCGAAAACAAGCGTCTTCACCAGAGCCGGTTCAAACCGCGCGGAAAAAACAGCAAGGCTCCGGAGGCCGCTTCTAATGGAAATGAAAAAGGCCGGCCCAAAACCCCGACCGCCGCCAAAAAGCGCGGTGCTCCCGCAGGCCATCCACCCTGGAACCGCCAGGTTCCCCAACACATCGACCGGACCGTCCACATCGACGCCCCCTGCGCCTGCCCCCATTGCCATGCCGCCACCGATCCATCATGCGTCGGCACCACCTCCTATCTCCAGGAAGACATCGTGCTGCGCCCGCAAACCGTCGTCACCTCATACATCCACCAGACCGCCTATTGCCCTGGATGTCGACGACAGGTGTTTGCCAACCCCGAAGGCGGGCTGCCCTTCGCTCCCATCGGCCCCGCTGCCAAAGCCGCCGCCCTCTATCTGCGCCACGAGATCAAGCTGCCCTACCGGAAAATCCAACAAGTGATGGGCACGCTCTTCGGACTGGATTTCGTTCCCGCCAGCTCCCTCGGATTTGAAAAACGCGCCCGCCAAAACGGCGAACCGATCTATCAGGATCTGATCGGGAAAATGCGCCACAGTGACATCGTCCACGCCGATGAAACCTACTGGCGCGAAGACGGGAAAAACGTGATCGTCTGGTATGCTGGCAACGAAAACGTCGCCGTCTTCCGCATCGATCCCCATCGCTCGGCGGACGCCGCCAAGTGCCTGCTCGGCGAACGCATCGAAGGCCTGCTCGTCACCGATGCCTACGCGGCCTACAACTCCATCGAAGTCCAGGGCCGCCAGAGTTGTCTGGCCCACCTCCTCAGAACCGCCCGCGAGATTCGCCAGGTCCTGGCCGAAATGAAGATGCCCGACACCCGCTCCGCGCGGTTCTGCATCCAGCTGACAAGACTCTTGAAACTCGCATGCGCCCTCGCCATTCCCACCGGTCACAAAGCCCGTGAAAAACTCATCGACCG
>JAIFNK010000017.1 GCA_020047775.1 Akkermansia sp.
GAAAAAGCAAATTGTTGAAATGCGTTACCTGACCCTATTTAATGACCCTATTTAAGCGTTTGATGCCGTTGAAGAGCAAGGCTCCCTGGTTTCCGGAGATGGCGCGTGCGGCGTCGCCGGAGAGTCGGGAGAGGCCGCGGAAGGCGAGAGCACCGTGATGGGTGGAGAGCGCGTGTGCCGTTTCCGCTGAAAGTTCGGTCAATCCGTGAAGGAGGATTTTTCCATGGTGACGACTGAGAATCCGCACCGTCTTTTCCGGCAGCTCCTTCAGTCCGCTGAGTGAGATGGGCGCGCGATGTCGGGACAACGCGCGGGCGGTTGCTTCGGATAGCGATCCGAGTCCATCGAGCGGCAATGGGCGGCGGCAATCCGCTAGAATGCGAAGGGCTCTTTCGGAAATACAGGTGGCATGGCTGATGTCGATTGTTTCCGGGGATTCCACATATCGCCGGGCGATCCTCAAATCCACGAATGCGGGCATGGACCTTTCCGCGCTTTCACCCGGGAAGTTTGTCCCGTCCGGCAATTTCGAGCGGATTTTCCTGCGGGTGGTCATGATCCTATCAGAGCTGTGTAGTGATCGATGCGAGAGGTATCGACGGCATCACCGTTCAAGGCGGATCCTCCCAATATCGGTAATCGTGCCCAAGACGATTCGAATGGATGCTCTGGTCTGGGGCGTGAGCTCGCAATCCACCAGGTCGTCGGCTTGCAATTGCCAGATCAAGTCGTAGTCATGATCGTGAAAGCGGAGTTCGACTTGAATGTTCCCGTCGAATTCAATATCTCCTGCCAGTTCTTTGAGCTCGTCTTTCAATTGGATCTGTTCCGGCTTGGTTGACTCCTTCGGTTTCAGCTTTTTGATCAGTTCAAGCGTTTTGGTTTTGGCCGTGTTATCCAGCAATAAGGAGGGGAATTCGCGAATTGAATCGGCCAGTTCGCTGTCGGGTTTTGTCTGACCGCTCCGCGACGACAGCACGAGGTAGGCTCGCAAGGTCGGATGCTTTTTCCGGATGTTCGCGAAATGCCGGTTTGCGGCGGCGAGGGCTTCTTGAAATTGGCTGAGATCGGGTCGGTGGTGGTTCACGAGACCGACTCTCCATCATTCCTACGACAGAATATGTCGTGGTGCATCCATTACCAGAAGATCAGCCAGTTTCCACCACCGCCAGCAACTGCCGGGCGCGGCTGACGGCCATGAACCAGGAGAAGTGCTCGTAGTCGCTGGCGAGGTCATTGTGCGGCGGGAGGCCGATGAGGATCACGGCTTTCGAGTCGAGGCCTTTGGCTTTGTGGATGGAGGTGTGGCGGATGCAGCCGGGGCTATCCTCTTCCTCGGTGCATTCTCGCAGGTTTCTGCCAGCGAGGATACGGCGGTCGCCGAGTGGGCTGTTAGCAATGTCGGATTGGGCGTGGAGGATCAGGACGTCCGAGGGATCGCAGAGACCGGATTTTTGCCATCGGCTGAGGATGGATTCCACGAGGTCGCGGGCATCGGCCCCCGCTGCCAGGGAGAGAATCTCCGCATCAGGGCCTTCGGGAAGGTGGTCGCCAATCCCAAGTGACTCGATCATGCCGGCAGTGGCCGGGCTGGTGTGGTCGCGGAAGAACTGCCAGAGCGGGCGGGTGTAGCGGACCGCGGGCTGGAGCCTTACGTGCGCGGGCTGCGACCAGGCGGCGGCGAGGGATTGCGGGTTGAAACGCTCGGCGGCGCGGAAGGGCGGGCGTTGGGCGGCATCGTAGAAGACACCTGCCGGAGCATCCCGGCCGTCCTTGAGCAGGAGTTGGTAGATATACCACCAGCCGCCGGATTCATCGGCGCGGGTTTCGATTTCCGGTGGCCAACTGGTGTCGTGGTCCTGGCCTTCATCCACAATCAGGGCATCGAAGGTGGGCCAGTTTTTCCGGAGGACAGGATCGCGGGAGATTTCGAGGACAAGGCCGGGCAGTTCGATTTCGTAGAACGTGCGGGAGATTTCCTTCGGGCTGCCGGACGGAGGAAGGGAGAGCGGTTTTCCGGCAAGAGAACAAAGTTCGAGGAAAAGCTCCTCCCAGCCACGGACGACGACCTCGCCACGCTCGATTTGGCGGAGGGCGACGATGCGCCGGAGTTGGGCGGTGAGCGCCTTGTTATACGTTAGAAAAAGCACGCGCTGACCGTCGCCTTGGCGGGCGTGGCGGAAGGCGAGTTCAAGGGCGTGCCAGGTCTTGCCGGTGCCGGTGCCGCCGCGGATGAGGAGCTGGCGGTTCTCGGCAAGCTGGTCAAGCAGGGCGAAGCGGGCGGTGAACTGCCGCTCGAAGAGAGCCTCGGTGTGATCGACGAAAGCGCGTTTTTCCTCCGGAAGTGAACCCTGGCCGAAGGCTTCCAGCACCGCGCGTTTTTGCAGCGGGTCCACGGGATGACGGACTCGCTCGCCGAAGATCCTCAACCAGGTGGGCACCCAGTTGGCCAGATCGTTGCCGGTGACGAGCCAGTGGCGCGGAACACCTTGATAGATTTCGACATCGGCAGGCGCGTTGACGGTCGGCACGCAGAGCGCTTTCAGGATATAGGGAGAATTCCCTTTCGCATTGATCCCGTGGATGACCCCTTGCCACTCGGTGTGGAGTTGTTGGAACGGATCATCCCCGCCGGCGCCCTCCCAGCGTCCGGTTTCCGGGAAATGGCGGGGCAGCGAGCTTTTCACCTCAAGAACTAACAAACCACCGGCAGGTCCGAGGATGAGGAAATCTCCCTCGCGCTCGGCACCGCGCCCGTCGGTGAAATAGTAACCCCAGATGACCGTCCACAAATGGGGCGATTCCGCCAACCCCCTCAGCAGCTCGGCCACCCGGATTTCAGACTGGCTGCTGGCATGTGGCGGGCGGTGGAGAATCCATTCGATCATGATTGAAGACCCGATGACTAGCAGGCAGGCGCGGGGGAGCAAGGATAGGATTTTTGTGGCAGGTGGGTCATGCCGTGCTCCAGGGCCGAGAGCGTGGGGAATCTTCTTGCCACATGAAGACCGTTGGGGAGAGTTGAGGGAATTTCCACGTCGAAACGACCCCTTTATGAAAATAAACCTGCTCACCTCCGCCCTCTCATTTTGCCTCACGGCAGCGCTCGCCACGGGCGAGGAAGCCGGGGCGGACAAGATCAGGGAACTCGAGGAGCAAATGGCGGCGCTGCAACGCGAAAAAGCCGCCCTTACCGAGCAGGTCGAGAAGGCAAAACCCAAGCCAACCGCCTCGTCCGCGCTTTTTGACAAGGCCGGCAAGATCAGCTCCGTGATCGCCAATTCCGTGCTGATCATCGAGGGCGACCAATCGGTCGGCACCGGCTTCGTCGCGGGCTCCGGCGGGAAAAAACACCTCTACACGGCGGCCCATGTTTTTTCCGGCAACAGCAAGCTCACCGTGAAGAACAGCATGGGAATGAACTTCAAAAAGTTCGGCACCCTGGAAGCGGCGGAAGGCGCCGATTTGATCCGGATGGAGATTCTCGAAGAGGTGAAGGATTTCCTGGAAATCGCTCCCGCCGACACCGGCATCCAGATCAACACGGAGATCGCCGCCCTCGGCAACGGCGGCGGAACCGGCGTGGTCGCCGTGGAAAAAGGCAAAGTCCTCGGCATCAGTGCGGACTCGCTGGAGGTGGACGCGGGGATCATCCAGGGCAACAGCGGTGGACCCGTGGTTGATCAGGCGACCGGCAGGGTGTTCGGACTGGTGACCCACTTGACGAGCGAGCGCAAGGATCTCTGGTCGCACGGCACCCGCCAGGGCGAAGTCCGCCGTTTCGCCTGCCGCGTGGACAAGAACTGGCAGTGGAAACCCATGAAGGTCGGCACCTTCCTCACCGATGCCAAAGCACTGACCGAGTTCGACGAACTGACGCGGCTGTGTTTTGCGATCGCCCAGCTGGAGCCCCTGACCAACGGCCTGAGGTTGGACCGGAATGTCGGTGGAGGCGGCACCGCCATCGGGATTCTGGACCGGAACCAGGACAACGAAATCGTCCGCTCGCTCATCAAGATGAACTCGGATCTTGCGTCGCGGAAGTCCACCTTGAGCGTGTCGGAGCTGAAGAAAAAATTCCGCAGCCTCATCAGCCAGCTCCAGGGCCAGGCGATACGGTCGAGCGAAACCTTCGCTCCGCAGCATTTCGCGTGGTTCCACCGCAAGCAATCCGAGGTCTCCATCCGGGCCCGCAAGGAATGTCTAACCGCGCTGCAGGCGGATCTGGACAACCTGCGGTGAGATCCGCCTCACAGAGGCTATCCGCGTCATCTTCAGTTCCTTGTTCGACTATTCTTCATTCTGTGTCTTGGGGATGCTCTTCAAACCTAGGACAACTTCTTTGAGACTATATAGGTAACGCTTCTTTCCATCGCGCGGGATGAATGCAACATACGTCTCTCCCAGTCGCTCCACAGGAATATTCAAAACAAAAAGCGCTTTCCCGGCGTGAATTGAAAACGGACGCAACCAACAGTGCAGCAATGGAAATCTAGTATCACCAGCCATCAGAATCACGCCTCTGTTCAATTCGGGATGGCCTAATGCTTCCTCATACGCCTTGGCGTCGATATAAAACTCTAGATCCTGTGTCTTACCGATGACTCCTCTATGCGAGGCCACATTCGTCGAACCCCATGAAATGATGTTCTGCTCAGCCTTACCAATTCCCTTTACGATGACATCATCCCACTTGTGAACATCATCAAAGTTGTAAATCGACTCATTAGATTTCGCGCTTGGAACTTCCTTTTCTTCAAACGGGTCTTGACCCTGACCCATCGCGATACAAACGGAGAATAGCCAAAGGAGCGAGAGTTTCATTTTCTGTCGGTTGAGCTAGGGATATCGGTTGCCCGGTGCCCTCTCGCAGATTCCGGCGTGCGGAATTAACGCACCGGACTCCTCGGAGAACGCACATGCGGGGCAGCGCAAATTCTTAGTTTTCTTGGTTGTGGATACATCGTGCAGGTTTTGCTCCCCGGTGCAATGCCGGACTTGGCGGAGTTTCCACCACCTTCGGCGGCGGCAGTTTCCAGTCCGGCAGACGGCACGTGAACTGTGCCCACGTCATCAAACGCCGCTGGCTGCGGCGATTGAGTCACTTGTCGAGCAGTCGGGTCACCTCTTACCAATATATCGAGAGCATCTGCGAGTTGCCGATGACCCCGTAGTAGTTTCATTAGTCCAGCAACTTCTGGCTTCTGCTTCGGCACCATCCCCCCAATCACGGCCGCTGAAAAACCTCAATGCGCCGCGAGCCAGTTAGGGCCGGTGCCCGAGCTGACTTCAATGGGCACACCGTGGGGCAATGGCAGCGCGGTTTTCATGGCGGTGAGGATCTGGGGGACGAGCTCCTCCTGCTCGTCGGACGCGAGGTCGAAGACGAGTTCGTCGTGGACTTGGAGCAGCATCTTCGTCTGGTAGGGCTTTTCCCGTAACAGCGCATCGACGCGGATCATCGCGAGTTTGATCATGTCGGCGGCGGTGCCTTGGATGGGGGTGTTGATCGCGGCGCGCTCTGCGTTGCCGCGGAGGTTCTGGTTGCCGGAATTCAGATCGGGGAAATAGCGGCGGCGGCCTGACAGGGTTTCGACGTAACCGGCTTCGCGGGCTTCGTTCACCGTGCGGTCCATGAACTCGCGGATCGCCGGATACTCGCGGAAATAGGCGTCGATGATGTTGGCGGCCTCGGTGCGCGGAATGGCGAGACGTTGGCTCAGGCCGAAGGCGGAGATGCCGTAAATGATGCCGAAGTTCACCATCTTCGCGGTGCGGCGCATGTCGGCGGTGACGTTTTCCGGCTCGACGACGAAGACCTTGGCGGCGGTGATGGTGTGGATGTCGGCGTCGTTCTGGAAGGCCTCGATCATGGTGGCGTCCTGCGAGAGCGCGGCCATCACGCGGAGTTCGATCTGCGAGTAGTCGCAAGATAGGAGTTGATAGTGGATGGTTGAGAGTTGAGAGGAAGAGCGTGGGACGAAGGCCTTGCGGATCTTGCGGCCGGCTTCGGAGCGGACCGGGATGTTCTGCAAGTTGGGATCCGACGAGGCGAGGCGGCCGGTGGCGGCGACGAGCTGGTGGAAGTGGGTGTGGATGCGGCCGGTCTCCGCGACGATGTGGGTGGGCAGCGCGTCGAGGTAGGTGGACTTGAGCTTGGTGGCCTCCCGATAGGCGAGGATGTCGCTGATGATCGGGTGTTTGCCTTCGAGCGTGGCGAGCGTCTGCTCGTCGGTCTTGTATTGGCCGGTTTTTGTCTTCTTCGCCTTGTCGGCGAGGCCGAGCTGGTCGAAGAGGATTTCGCCTAACTGCTTGGGAGACGCGATGTTGAACGACCGGTCGGCATGGACGTGGATGGATTTCACCATCTCGTCGATCTGGATCTGCAACTCGTCGCCGATGACACCGAGCGCGGCGGGATCGATGGCGATGCCTTCCATTTCCATGGCCACCAGCACGGGAAGCAGCGGGCCTTCGATGTTGTGGAGGATGGGCTCCTGGCCGGATTCGTGGAGCAGCGGGCGGATTTTTTGGGCGAGCTGGAACGTGACGTCGGCATCCTCGGCGGCGTATTCCGCAAGCACGGCGAGCGGGATGGCTGCGATGTCGAGATCCTTGGAAGCCTTCTTGGTTTCGGCGAAATTGAAGAGGTCGTCGGGTGCGGGTGGCTGGGCTTCGCGGTTGGAAACCGCGGCCACGTCCGCAAGCTTGACCGGGGTGTAGCCCAGCAGGATTTCCGAGAGATAATCCATCGAGTGCCGGCGCTCCGGGGAAACAAGGGTGTCCGCGAGCAGGGTGTCGAAAAACGGGCCGGCGACTTCGATGCCGTGGTGGAGCAGGATGGAGAGGTCGAACTTGAGATTATGGCCGATTTTTTCCGCCGGGGAGGAGAGGATGGATCTGAGCGCAGGAAGCACGGATTCGGAATACGGTAGATACCAGCCTTCGTGGGCTTGCCATGAGAAGGCGACGCCTAGCAGCTTCGAGGTGAAGCGGTCGAGGCCGGTGGTCTCGATGTCGAAGCAGAAGGATTTCTGTTGGGCGAGGCCGGCGAAGAGCTTGGCCTGGAGTTCCGGGGTGTCGGCGAGGTGATAGGTGTGCGGGACTTCGCGGATGGTTTTGAAGGTTTCGAAAAGAGTTGGGGAATCTGCGGAAGAGGATTCTTGCGGAATAAATTCCGCGCTCCCGGTGGGGAAAAGCCGCTTGGTGAGGGTGCGGAATTCGAACTCGTTGAAGAGGGTTTTCAAGGCCTCGTCGTCGCGCTTGGAAAGCACGAGGTCGTCCCAGGTCACCTCGATGGGGACGTCGATAATAATGGTGGCGAGTTCCTTGGAAAGCAGGGCCTGGTCGGAGTGAGTCTCGACGTTTTCCTTCTGTTTGCCTTTGAGCTTCGCGGAGTTGGCAATGAGATTCTCGATGGAGCCGAACTCGGCGATGAGCTTCTTCGCGGTCTTCTCGCCGACGCCGGGGATGCCGGGGATGTTGTCGGCGGCGTCGCCCCACAGGCCGAGGATGTCGATCACCTGCTCCGGGCGCTCGATTTCCCAGTTCTTGAGCATGGTGGGAAGATCGATGAGCTCGTGGTCCGAGCCCTTGCGACCGGGTTTCCACATGCTGGTGGTTTCCGAAATGAGCTGCGCGAAATCCTTGTCCGGCGTCACCATGAATGACTCGAATTCGTCCTGCTCCGCGCGCTTCACCAGCGTGCCGATGATGTCGTCCGCCTCGAAACCATCCAACTCCAACACCGGGATATGGAACGCGCGGCAGAGGTTTTTCACATGCGGAATGGCCGCCGCGAGTTCCTCCGGCATCTCGTCGCGCTGGGCCTTGTAGGCGGGAAAAAGGATGTGCCGCGGCGTGGGTGCCGAGGTGTCGAAGGCGACGCCGATGTGGGTGGGGTTTTCCTTTTCGAGAATGGCGAGCAGCGTGTTGATGAATCCGTAAAGCGCGGAGGTGTTGGTGCCCTTGGAGTTGCGGATGGGATTCTGGATGAAGGCGAAATGCGCCCGATAAATCAGGGCCATGCCGTCGAGCAGGAAAAGGCGTTTCATGGCCGGAGCTTGAGCAGCCACAACCGGCCCGTCCAGCGAATGTCAGACGGGCGATACGGATGAAAGCCGCGGAACGCTCAATACGCCTTCTCGATCTTGACGCCCTTGCTCGGGGCCGAACGGCGTTGTTCGTTCCACTTGCCGTTGTTGACCTTCTGAATATCGTCGCACTGCTGGTATAAGTTGCCTTTGTAATCGACGTCCTGTTTCGTCGCCGGCTTCGGTTGTTGTGGCTGGGCGGGAGCGTTTTCCGGTGCGCCGAGCCAGGCGGCGCCGCGGAAGAAGGCGTAGCGGGAATCTCCTTCGCGGGCGATGATGGTGGCCTTGCCCCGCAGGTTGTCGGCGATGAAGAGCCCGCGCAGGTCGGTATCGCCGGAGCGGAACCCGCTGTCGGCACTGCCGATCGCCTTGACGTGGACTTCCGGGCGGTAGCCGCCCTTCGCGGTGTCCAGCACATTGGCGCGGATGCGACCGCTGGCGCTGTCCTCCTGGACCTCGATCTTCAGCGGGGTGATCAACACCATGCCGCTGGTGAAAAGGTCGTCGCCGCGGCAGATGACGAGGTATGCGGCCTCGTCCTTGAGCGCGAGCGGGATGGCGCGTTCCTTTTCAACGTAGTCCTTGCCGTCGCCAAGCGCGATGGCTTGCTCTGACTCCGGCTTGATGCCGGCCAGTTGCACGCTGGTGATGGCACTGAGGTTTTTCTGTTGGAGGTAGAGTTTCATCAGGTCCACCCGATAGACCTGGATGAAGGCCTCTTTGATGTTGCGGTATTTGAGCGTGAGCGAAACCGGCGCGCCGGGCTTCACGACGGTGACTTCCTCGAGGCCGATGCCCTTTTTCTCGAAGTAGGTGATCGCCTCCGCAGCATCCGGATAAAGAGTCTTCACCTTGTCATACCAGTCGATGGCGTTCGCGGGTTTGCTCTCGGCGTGGTAAATCTGGCCGAGGATGTAGCGGGCGAAGTCGCGGTCCTTGCTGTCGCCGTCGGCCACCACGCGGGCGGCGGCGAGTGCGTCTCCGTACTGGTTCTGCCAGAACAGCCCGAGCGCGGTCATGTATTGGAAGCCCGGCGTGAAATCACTGTTGGGATGGAGTTTCGCAAACTCGTTGCTGAGCCGGACCACCATCGGATAATTTTTCAAATCCAGCATCGCATTGCAAAGGCTGAACCCGGCATCGTCCGCAAGCGGATCGGTCGGATAGAGCGAGAGGAAGGAATTGAGGATTTCCGCCGTGCGCTTGAGCATCGCGATTTTTTCCGGTTGCACGTCGTCTTCCTTCGGCAGCTCATGGGCGCCGGGTGCTTTCTGGTAGAGCAATTGTGAGAGCACGAAATACGCGGAGGTCACTTCGGCGGTGTCCGGATAATCGCGCCAGATGCGCTCTTGGAAATCGATGGATCCAAGGAAGCGGCCTTCGTCTTCGAGCACGGCGCTGATGCCCGCGTCGTTGGTGAAGCTGGCGCTGATCACGGCGCGATAGACCAGCCAAGCGCGTTCGTTCTCGCCGATGCCGCGATAGGCCTTGCCGACCACAAGGATCTTGTCGAACGGAATCTCCAGCGAGGGATAGCGCTCGCGCAGGATCTCGAACATCTCGACGATCTTGCGGGCGTCGTAGAACTCGGGCTTGGTGTAAATCCACAACAACATGCGGGCGAGTTCGCTCTCGTTGTATTTTGAATCCTCCTTGAAAACAGCGGAGAGATATTCGAGCGCCTTGGCGTAGTCGCCGTCGTTGAAATGGCATTGCCCCAAGGTGAAACGTTCGCCGCGGTTCATCTCATAGGGATCAGGGGATTTTTCGCCGACGGCGAGAATGGTGAGTTCCGGGGTCGGACCGACGGCCATGAAAGCCGGATTGCCGATCTCGCGGATCACGGCGGGCAGGATGCGGAATTTTCCCGGGACATAGCCGGTGAGATCGTAGGTCACCGACGGGCATTTGCCGGAAAAATAGATACGGAACGAGTCGGCACGAACTTCAGCCTTGAGACTGTTGCTGATAGAGTCCGCCACGAGGCGGGCACCGGCGGGGAGCGGGATATCGAGAGCGAACCAGCGGCTCTCATGCCAGAAGTTGCGGTTGTCACTCAGGCGTACGTTGACGCGCTGGCCGTTTTCCAGATTCTTTACTGGAGAGGAACTGGCGACCGGGATGGGCGTGCCGCGGTATTCGAGAGGCGCGTGCATGTAAGCCCACGTGCGCACACAGGGGTGGACGTTATCGGTGTTCGACTTGGTATCGGGAGAAAACCCGAACAAGTCGGTGGCATACGTGTATCTGCCACGACCGCGCGCCTTGAACTCGACGGTATTCTTGCCGGGCTTGATGGCATCCGCCGGCACAGCCAGCAGGTTGAGTCCATTCGAGCCGGTGGATTTCACGATGCCGATTTCCTTGCCATTCACCTGCACCGCGATTTCGAGGTCGGTGGATTGTTCCTTGCCGCGACCGAACCAGGAGGACAGCGCGGCGACTGCGGCACCGCGGGCACGACCGGTTTGGTAACCGAAGCAGCCGTGGAACCGCAGCAACGATTCCGCCGCGGCGCTGGCGCGCGGCGAATCCGGCTTGGATTCCGCAAGGGCTAACAAAACCAGCGCGGTGGTCTCCGGCGTGTCATTGAGCCAGGCGGATTTGTAGCCGGATTCCCAGATCACCGGTTGCTCCGGATCGACCTTCGCCTTACTTTCGAGAATGCCGGCGAGTTCCATGGCGATCTCCTTGCGGTCGATGTTGAAAAACGCGCGGGTCAGATAGGCGAGCGTGGCCGGCGCGAGTGAATTGCGGTCGCGGTAGAGACGGTTGCAGGCGGCAAAATCGGCAAGTTTGTCGGTGGACAACGCGTGCAGGACGATGGCCTTGCTGTCGTTGTCGTTGGCATCGAGGGCTTTGAGTTGGTTGAGCAGGAACTCCGCGGTTTTGTCGAGCGTACCCTTGTTCACGGCGATGCCGGCGTTGCGCGCTTCGATCAAGGCCCAGAACGCGCGGGCGGTGGTGAACTCGCCGGTGATGCCGCTGTTCCAACTGCCGTTCGAGGCCTGGCTGGAAACCAGCTCCCCGACGAGCGCGCGCGCCCGTTCCGCAAGTTGACGCGAATAGCGATCCTCCGCCTTGCCGTTGTTGGCGTATGCAAGCGCGGTGGAGAAAGCTAACAAATCGTTGGCGGGGTGATCGCCCCAGATCGGCGGCATGAGGCGGGCGTAGTCAACGAGCGGGCCGTAATTCCGCAATGCCATGTCGAGCACGGCGTTTTTCGCATCGGGGCCGATGGCGATGGTCATCCAGGTGGAAGTGTATTCGCGCCCCTCTGGTAGATTCAGTATGGCGGCGGCGTCCGCATGGGTCGAGCCACCGGCGTGGGCGGCATAGGGAAGGCCCCATGGTTGGACGGGAATCGCTTGTTCCAAGCTGTCCTCTTGTGGTCCCGCATTGCCGCTCAGTTCAAAGGTCACGTTGAGAAGGTTCGGAATCACGAAGGCATCGAAGGTGACCTCCGCTCCGCCCATCGTTTTCACCTCAACCGACTGCTCGCGGGTGGCGAGGACTTTGGATGGGTCCTTTGGATCGAGAATCCGCAGTGTGAGCGGGACTTTGCCGGCGAAGTCGGTGAGGTTGTGAACCCGTCCGACCACGCGGATTTCGTCGCCTTCACGGAGGAACGCGGGCGTCTTCAGTTCCACGAAAAAATCCTTGCGGGTGAGCGTGGTCGCGGTCGCTTGGCCGACGAGCGTTTCCACCGAACAGCCACGGGCGGTTAGGCGCCAGGCAGTGGTGGTTTCCGGCATGATGATGGTGGCCACGGCCTTGCCGTCCGGGCCGGTGACAATCGATGGCAGCCAACGTCCTTCGCCACGCACCTCGCGGCGGGGTGATGGCTGATCTTTGCCGTCCTGATGCTTGTCCCCATTCTTGAAGCCTCCTGCCACCTGGTAGGTGTATCCCTCCAGACGGTCGGCCGGTTCATTTGGCGCTGGTGAGTTTGCCGCCATTTCACGATCTCCCCGCTGACGGCCTCCGAATCCCCCCGAAGAAAGCGCAAATGAATCGTTCATTTCCTTCTTCACCGCCTCGATGGCTTTTTTCTCATTCTCCGCACGGGCGAGGCGATCCTTCTCGTCCGTGAGAGCCTTGGCCACCGCGCGGGTGCTTCCGTCATAGCGGAATCCACAGGTCGCACCGGTATGAAACTCCGCATGACGGCGGGCCTCCTTCTGGAAGAAATCGAGAATCGGCGTTAGCTTGTCCGGGCAGACCGCATAGAGCGCCTCGTTCACCAGCGCGAGACTCAGCTCGGCTACGACGGGTTTTCCGATCTGATCGGTCACGGTGATTTCGACCTTGCCCTCTTCGCCGGGAAGGAAGGCATCCTTGACCGGTTTGACCACGACTTTCAGCTCGCGCTCGACGGTGAATTCCTTCGACGCGGAGCGCAGCTCGCGGCCGTCGATCACGGAGGCGGCGAGACGGAAGTTAGGGAATAAATCATGTCCCACGGAGAACGGCAGGTCGTTGTAGTCCTTGTGCAAGTCCACAATCTGATAGCGCAGGATTGTCTCGCCCTCGTAGGTCAGCAGGGCGAGCCCCTTGTCGAGGCGCGAGTGCAGGCGGACCTTGGCGTCCTGTCCGACTTTGAGCGTGGCATCGTCCGCGAAGATGCGGAGTTTGTTCATATCGTCATTGTCCGAGACCTCGACGCGCATCTCGCTGGTGATCGGCTGGCCAAAGCGATCCGTGCCGGTGACCCTGAGCGTGTAGATTCCTCCTTTGGCGAGATTGAGCGAAACCCGGGCCTTGCCGGTAGCCGCATCGGTTTTGGCATCGAGTTCGGAATCCTTCACCTCGGCGGACGACGGAAACGCGGCCTGCGACCAAGGAAGCAAGGTGAGAATCCGGCTGGTCTTGGATTTCTCCATCCGCAGAACGGCGATCTTGAGCGCCTCGCCGGACGGCTTTCCATCAGCTCCCATGGTGGTGAGATCGAGATCAAACGGTTCGCCCGCGATGACCACCGGCTGGCTGGGCTTGGCCGTGATGACGAAACCCAATCTAGCAAGTGTCAGCGATTCGGTGAGCGTGACGTTTTCTCCGTCGAGCGCGGCAGTGAAAATCAACTGGCTGCCGGGAGTCATGCCGGTGGTGTCGAAGGTCAGTTTGGCTTTGCCCTCGGCATCGGTGGTGATGCGTTCGATCCGGCGGTCCGGCAGCGTGCAGCGCAGCACGCGGTTGGCGAGTGGTTCGCCCCAGTAGTAGGCGGCCTGCAGACTGGCCTCGACTTTTTCGCCGCGGAACCAAACCCGGCGCGGGAAATCCATGGTGAGTTTGATTTTCTCCAACATAAATTCGCGGACCTCGAACGAGCCTTGAAATTGCAGCGTTTCGCGGCCTTTGATTTCCTGGCTGGCGGTCATCGTGTATTGGCCGATCGCCGTTTGTTGCGGCAGGGCGAGGGTGGCATCGAAGGTGCCGAACTTGCTGAGTTTCACCGCCTGCTCGGAAAGTAACCGCCCTTGCGGATCGGAGAAGCGGATTTTGAAATCGGCGGTTCCGGGGACGATGTAGGCGTCGTTTTTCACGTCGCGCAAAACGCCGCGCATCGAAACGGTCTCGCCGGGCAGATAGGCGGGACGGTCGGTGTAGAGATAGCCTTTCGACTTGAGGCCGGACGAAAGTTGGAGCCCGGCCAATGGCAGGTTGAAAGCGGCGGCGTGGCCGGAGCGCAAGGCGAAAACGCGCACGTCGCCGAGGTCTTTGAGCGCCTCCAACGAAGTCTTGAACACGCCGTCAGCTCCGGATTTGCCGGTCGCGGCGACAGCGCTGCCGTTGCTGACTAACAATTCCACACCCTCGGCGGGCTTGCCCGTGCGCATGTCCTGGATAAATGCCAGCACCTCACGGCGACTGGCTTTCACCACCACTTCCAGATCCGAGCGCAGAACCAGCACCGTGGATTCCCAATCATCGTCACCGATCGTCACCACATAGGCACCGGCTTCATCGACTTTGAACGGGATTTCCACATCCTGTTCGAGCGGTTTGTATTTTTTGTATCCCTCGGGTTTGAGCGTCCACGTTTTGTCCGGCTGGATCAGCGAGACATCGAGACCCTCGATGCCGGTGATGCCGTGCATTTTCCGGAAGTAGGCCTGTAGGTCGATCTTGTAGAGGCGCACTTCGCATTGCTCGATGTTGCGGAGCTTGAGGCGCACGACCGGCTTCTCATTGGTGCGGAAAACGCGATCCGCGGAGAGTTGCAGCGCTTTCTGCGTGAGGCGGGCGATGGATGTGCTGGCGTCGCCGTCGCCGCGTTCGGCGGAAAGTTTCTGGTAGAGTTTGAGCGCCCTGTCGAAATCCCCGAGTTTTCCCTCCAGAATGGAGCCGCTCTTGAGCATGGCGGCGCGGGCTTCAGCGCTTTCCGGATACTTGCTAACGAGCTTGGCCCATTCATCGATGGCCTTGCGGTAGCTGGTGGCGATTTCTTCTTTCGCGCCCTTGGCCTCTTCGAGGTCGAGTGCCTTGGCTTCATGGACGGCACCAAACAGGTAGAGAATGCGGGGCGCGCGTTCGTCGAGCGGATGGGCGCGCAGAAACGCGTCAAAACGCTGCATGGCTTGTTCCTCCTGCTTGCCAGTGAGGGCATCGAGTCCCAACTGGAACTCGGCGTTGATCATGGCATTCTGGCTCTCCGACCACTCGGAACCGTTGGGGTAGTCCTTCACATAAGTCTGCCAGGTGGAAATGGCTTCTTCCGGCTTCTTCTGGCTCGCAAGGATTTGTCCGATGCGGAACAGCGCACGCATTTTCAGGTTGGCCAGATGGGTGGCGGGAGCGGCGCGTAGTTCCTCGTCCATCGCCGTGGCGGCGTCGCCTTCGGGAAGACGAAAGCCCTTGGTCGCCATGAAATCGCGGTAGGCGGTGATTGCGTCGTCCGCACGGCCTGCGGTTTGCAGAGCTTCGGCGATCATCCACGCAACACGCACGGCGCGGCTGCCGACGGGATGGGAAGTTAGATAATCACGGCATGCCTTGATGGCCTGATCGAGATCGCCATTGGCGAGCGTGAACAACTGCGCGTCAGCCGTGGGCAGACCGCCGGTATTACCGATGAATGCGATCGAATTGCTGCTGACGTTGCTGATCTGGCCGATCGTATTTCGTCCAGTCAACACGGCCTGCGCGGGTGAGAAATAAGTCTGCACCGTGAGCCAGCGGATTTCCTCCGGGAGTTTTTTGCCTTCTTCGGTGGCGAGTTCGATGACGATGGAAGTCGATTCGTCCACCGGCTCGCTGATCATTTTCAATAGGTCCTCCAGCTCCATGCGGGCGGCAATCGGATTGCCGGACTGATGGAAGGATTCGGCGAGACGGAAGCGGGCCATCCCGACGTGTTTACCGTCAGGCGGTGGATTGACCATCGGCAGACGCGGGCGGCCCGAACCGGCGGGCCCCGTCCATGTCCGGTCGTATTCCGTGAGATAGGCCTGGAAATCCTGGATCGCCTGCGCGGCATTGCCCGCCTGTTGGATGGCGCGTGCCCTGCGAAACACGATGTCTTCACGGAAGTCGCGGGACAACTCCATGGCGAGC
>JAIFNK010000114.1 GCA_020047775.1 Akkermansia sp.
GGCGAAGGGATTCAGCAGCTTCCACGCCACTCAGGACTCCGAGGGCCGTATCATTCTGGAACCCTTTGCGGAGATTCCAGCACGGGAGAAGTGGCTTTTCGAAAACAAGTCCGCCCTGGCTGCTGTGCGCGAGGGATTGGAGCAATCCGCCCAGGGCAAGGTGCGCTCGCTCGGCAGCTTCGCCCGGTATGTCAACGATGAAATCGACTGAGTTGTGAACTTCGAACTGGTTTTCACGGATCGGGCGGCGGCGGATCTCGATGCCTTGCAAGCCGATGGCCGTCTCGCAAAACGGCTCAAGGCCGTGCGGAAGGCATTGGGGTTGTTGGAAACCAACCCCCGCCACCCTGGTCTCAACACCCATAAATTCAGCGCACTCCAGAGTCCCGGCGGCGACGAGGTCTTTGAAGCTTACGCCGAAAACAAAACCCCTGCCGCATGGCGGATCTTCTGGCACGATGGACCCGACAAAAGACAGATCACGATTCTCACCATCACCCCGCACCCCTGATGGGGAGTGAGGCGATTAGATCCCTTCTCCTTATTCCACAACGACCTCATGCACGGCAGTATATCAAACTCCGCCCTACCTCACCCCTCAAAAACCCATCGTCCCGGCTCCGCGTCCCTTTGCGACCTCCGCGCCTCTGCGGTTCAAAAATCTCTTCATCTCACGCCGGTGGCGACAAGTGCGACGGTCATAGACGCGCCGCTACATTCGTCTTCCGACCTCCAACCTCTCTTTCTGCTCGCTCACTAGAAACCATCCCAAAACCATGCCGGAATCATCAGACCCCAACACCCAGCTCGCCCTCCCCGCCCAGCAGACCGTCTTGCGGCTGCTGGAAAATCTTGTCAGCAGCGTTCCTTCGTCAACGGAGGCTCTCAGCACGGTTCCCCAAGAGCGTGCGAATGAGATCCTGCGCATGTCCGGGCTGAAGGCCGGGGCGTTGTCCGCTGGCTTGGCCATCGCACCCGGCCCGGTCGGGATGCTCACGGTGATTCCGGATTTGATCCAAGTCTGGAACATCCAGCGGCAGATGGTCTCGGACATCGCCGCTTGCTACGGGAAATCCGCGCAGTTGAACCCGCAAATGATGGTCTATTGCCTCTTCCGCCACGGGGCGGCGATGTTGGCCCGCGATGTCCTGGTCCGGGTGGGTGAGCGGATGATTCTCAAACAGGGAAGCCTGCGCGTGATGCAGAAGGTTTTGCAGCGGGTGAGCATCAAGATGACGCAGAAGGCCATTGGCAAGTCGATCTCCCGGTGGGTGCCCGTCGTCGGCCCCATCGTGGTCGGGGGATACTCCATGATCGACACCCGCTCTGTCGGGAAAACCGCCATCGAGACCTTCAGCCGGGTGATCGAGATCGAGCCGGATGAGCTTGTATGAAACCACCATTCATTCGCCGTAGTGATATCTCAACTGGGCGATCTCCAGGATCCTGCCGTCGATTCGATAGACCATGCGGTGTTCCGAATTGATCCGGCGCGACCAGAAGCCTACAAAGGTATGTTTCAGCGGTTCCGGTTTGCCGATGCCTTCGTGGTGGTTCCGCATCGTGTGCTTGATGAGATCGTGGATTTTTTTGACGACATTCTTGTCCACATGCTGCCAGTGCAGGTAGTCGTCCCAAGCCTGCGGGGAGAAAAGCAGGTTCACGCGCGTTCAAGTTCCGAGACGGTTTTCCGGATCCCCTTGCCCTGGTTCAGGCACTCGATGGACTCGATCAAACGCTTCGCGTTGGTGGGAGAGCGCAGCAGGTAGGCTGTTTCCTGAAGTGCCTCGTAATCCTCCAATGAAAGCATCACGACGGCCTGCTCCCGGTTGCGGGTGATGATCACCGGATCATGGTCGTTGCAAACCCGGTCCATCGTGGAGGCCAGATTCTCCCTGGCGGCGGTGTAGGAAATCGCAGTCATCTGGACATGATCCTGCACAGGCTGCATCGGCCGTCAAGAGGCGATACGATCGAACCGGGAAAAGGTGGGAGGCGAGCGCCGGTTCACCGGAATCATGAGGCTAACTTTCCTGCATGGAACAAAGCCGACGAGGCGCCCAATCCTTTCGGTATAAGAATTTTTAACCGCAGATGAACGCCGATACACACAGATGAAGAACCCGGATAAAGGCTGGATTTTGAGTCTGTCCATCTGCGTTCATCCTGTTCATTTGACGAATTATTTGGGATCAGTCAGTTCGTCCATGTCCGCTGCGCTCTCATTGCGGTTGAGTGTTCTTAATCTAAAACGCCATTCTCGCAGCATTGGGGAAAAGCCCCGCCAACGGCTTGGCGCGTGACTCGCCAGCCACTTTCCGCCATGATCCGGGGGAGATTTCCTGAAATTCCACGAATAGGAATTGTATGCCAGCGTCCCCAATCCCCCGCACTCCCGGCTACCGTTTCAAGGACGGCAAGCTGATGATTTTCCGTGAGGACGAGGTGATGATCATCCAAGGCTGGAACCAACCGTCGGCGGTGATGAAGAGCGATGCTTACTGGGAGCCGTTCATCCCGGAGTTCCGCTTGGTCGCTCCGTATCGGCGGGCCTCCAAAGCGGCTCCGAAGAAGATGGCCTCGGAAAAGCCGCAGTCGCCTGTCGCGAGTGCGCAGATGGATTTCGATTGGTGGGGTGGCGATGCTGCCGCAAAACCCGCGCCAGCCAAGCCGGTGGTTGTAACAGCTTCCTCGCTCAACGAGCAGCGCAGGCGGGCTTTTGATGCGTTCCGATTCTCGCTGCCGAAGGAGGTGGCCAGGGTGGTCGAGGGATTCCGCAGCCACCAGTGGAACCTGATCACGCTGCTGGCGCGCGACAAGGCGGTCATGGACCTCGCCACGAGCAACCCGGTGCTCGCCTATGCGGTGGCGGATTGGTTCGGTGATTACCCACGCAGCGTTCTCAACTTCGGCAAGATGCCTCAGTGCAAGCTCTTGAAACTGCTCAAACTCCCCGACACCCCCGCGCTGGTGAAACTCTTCCGCAAGATCCCGCCGGAATCGATCGACCGGCGTTTGTGGAAACTGCTACTCACCGTTTTGCACCAGCCTGACGGTGCCTCCTCCAAGCTGCTGGGTTGGTTGTGAGGCACGCCGGCTTGGAGGGACCTCACGCGAGCTTGCGATCCACCACCGACTGACACGCGCGGCAGAACCGGTGCGTGCCTTCGTCGAGGCGTTCGAGGCAGTCGAGTTCCGTGTCGGCGGTCATCACGCAGTCGATGCCTTCGTCGTAGCCGTGGTGGTCGAGTCCGCAGTTGTGGCCGATTTCGTGAATCGCGATGGTCGCGGCGCGGCGGATGCTCGGCTGACCGTCGAGCGATGGCGCTGTCGTAATGGGCGCCCACCAGCAGCGGAGCGAGCCGCGAATTGCTGCCACGGATCACGCCGATCAGGTTGCAAAACGACGTGCCGTCCATTTCATAGTCAAGAAAGCGGTAGGGCGTGACCGCCGGGCGCGCCCACTTGTCGCCAGCGGCGTGCGGGGTGAATGAGAGGAATGGAAAAGTGTGAGGAGGCGGTGAATGTGTTCAGAGATTCTTGCGGAGGGCGGTTTCCAGCAGGGCGAGAATTTGTTTCAACTCGGCGGGTTTGGGCTTCCGGAGGTCACCGCGCAGGTGGAGCTCGATGCCGGACGCAATGCCGACGCGCTTCCATGTTTCCACGGTGGCGGGAGCGGTGGAGGATCCTCCGTGCCCATCCGACTGACGGGCGACGATTTCAATGCCTTCGAAGAGGAGCCGCTTCGTTTCCGCCGTGCTGCGACCCGCCATCAAGTCGGCGATTTTTTCCGAAGGCACCCGCTCCCAGATCAGCTTGCGCAGCAGCAGCGCCTGGACGTAATGGCGGAATCGATAGACCGCATGCTTGCCGGCCCGCTCCGGCGCGTCGATGCAACCGAGCGTCTGGTAATGACGGAACGTGCGCGGCGAAAACTCCTGGCTCGCCCGGGAATCATCACCGATCTCGTCCGGCCGGAACCGTGCCGTCACCTCGTTGATCCACTCCAGCAGCTCCAGCAGCGAAATCCCCGCCGACCAATCCATGCTCTCGACTTGCTCGAACTCCCGGACAGCGGAGGCCGGAATGCGGATGGCGGGGTGTTTCTTGCTCACGGAAATATAAGACATCACTTGTTGCACGTTTGCAACTATTTATTGAATATATTTTGGACACACAAATGGCATACCTTGGATATCAGGCACCCCGGCCCATCGTTTACGAGTCGGATCGACGGGCCATTGCTGACAACAGATTTCAAGCCTGGGGCCCGGAAGCATAACCATTCTACTTTCAGCAACCAACATCCTCAGATTTCCCGAATTTCTGAAATACCTCGCGTTTCTTGAGCTATCGAACTACCACTTTTCCGGTGCTACAGCGTGCGACATTCAAAGAACGCAAAGACGAGCGAGGCCGTTGGTACATCGACTTACCAAAGTCGGTGACAGCGAACGGAAGCCACCAACGATACTTTTATCCCGGTCGCGAGACGGCTTGTGAAAAGGGAACGCTTTTGAGCGGGACGTATTCCGGCCGGTAAATGATTTCCTCAAATGAAAGCCCTCCACACACTCCCCCTGCTATTCGCCGCCACCCTTGCCTGCTCGGCGAAACCAAACGTGATCGTCATCTTCGCCGACGACCTCGGCTATGCCGACCTGGGATGCCAGGCCAAGGAACCCGACGTGCGCACGCCCCACCTCGACCGGTTCGCAAAGGAAGGCGTGCGCTTCACCTCAGGCTACGTCACCGCGCCCCAGTGTTCCCCCTCGCGGGCAGGCCTGATGACCGGGCGCCACCAACAGTGCATCGGCTTCGACACCATCCCTGACGGCCCGCTGCCGTTAGAGGAAGTTACCATGGCCGAGATGCTCCAACCGGCGGGCTACATCACCGGCCAGGTCGGCAAGTGGCACCTCGAACCCAATGCCCTGTGCATTGCGTGGGCCCAAAAAAACCACCCTGACATCCATCCCGACAAAAAGGGCAGGATCACCGTCCCGGCAAAGGATCGCATCGCCTATTTGCCCCTCAACCAGGGCTTCACTGAGTATTTCACCGGTGAAATGAACCAATACTACGCCAACTACTCGTTAGACGGGAGACCCCGCCCGCCCGGCCCCCTCGCCGACAAGGGCTTCCGCATCGACATTCAGACCGAGGCCGCGCTCGCCTTCATTCGCCGCAATCAGGCAAAGCCCTTTTTCCTCTACCTCGCCTACTACGGTCCCCACACGCCGCTCGAACTCGCCAAACCCTACGTCAACCAGTTCACCGGAGAAATGCCGCTCCGTCGCCGCGCGGCGCTCTCGATGATTGCCGGAATCGACGATGGCGTCGGACGCGTGATGTCCCTGCTCAAGGAACTCGATCTCGACAAGAACACCCTCGTCGTCTTCACCAGCGACAATGGCGCGCCGCTCCACAAGCGCCTTGATTCTCCCATAAATGGCGACGCCGGCGGCTGGGACGGCTCACTCAACACACCGTGGGTCGGGGAAAAAGGCATGCTCGCCGAAGGCGGCATCCGCGTCCCCTACCTCGCCCGCTGGCCGGGCACCATCCCCGGCGGCCGGGTGATCGACACCCCCGTTTCCACCCTCGACATCGCCCCCACCGCCCTCGCCGCCGCCGACACGAAGACCCCTGCGAACCTCGACGGCACGAGTCTCCTGTCCCTCCTGCGGCAGCCCTCCGTCCCGCTGGCACCGCGCATCCTCCATTGGCGGTTCTGGAACCAAATCGCCTGCCGCGACGAGCGTTGGAAATATTTGTCCGTTAGAAACCAGAAGGAATTCCTGTTCGATCTCTCCACCGACGAGCACGAGACCCGCAACGTCGCGGATCAACATCCCGAAATCCTCGAAAGGCTGCGCAACTCGTCCGACTCGTGGGCCGCCGGACTCCAACCTCCCGGGCGGCCACAGGGTGGTAGCTATCCAGGGGAAACCGCCAGTTACCGCGAATATTTCAACCTTGATCTGAAATGAAGCCTGCAGCCTTCAATTCATCCCCGAGGGCGTTTAGCCCGCTGTCAATTCAATGCGCCGGGAGCACTGCCAGCCGGATTCCGTTCATCCCTAACTCCATTGAATGAAACTGCCGGCTCATGCCGTTTGATCAACCACCTCGCAGCATCTGTATCCCTATCATGAAACAACCGTTCGCCATCCTCACCTTCCTGTGCGCGGCATCCGTCTCGCTCGCCGAATCACCGATCCCAAAGCCGGCTGAATCATGGTCCTATCTGGAAAATGGATTGCTCCGCATCGGCGTGGACCAAAGCCGGGGCGCGGGGATCGGCTTTCTTGCCCTGTCGGAAGACAATCGCAACCTGCTCAACCACCACGACACAGGCCGCTTCATCCAGCAATCCTATTACGGCAACAAGGACGGCTCCATGTGGGCCAAAAAGCCGTGGTGCTATAATCCGGTGCAGGGTGGAAGCTACAAAGGCGAACAGTCCAAAATACTCGCATTCCGCAAAACCGACAAAGAACTCTACGCGAAAATCGAACCGCTCCACTGGGCGAATGCCAAAACCTGCCCTGAGGCGATCATGCAGGAGTGGATCACGCTTGAAGGGCCGGTTGCGAAGGTCCGGATGCGCATGGACTTCACCGGAGAGACTCAGGAAAGAGCCACGCACCAGGAAATGCCGGCCATGTTCGTGGATTTCGACCTGCCTCACCTGGTCTTCGAAAAAGAAGGCAAGCTGGTCCGGCACGTGCCGGTGTTTCTCGGAAATGGAGTAGGGCCTCAGAAAATCACCTATGAGACCGGTTGGCTGGCCTACGTGGACGACAAGGACTTCGGAATCGGAATCTGCACTCCGGGCACGAAGAATGCGGTCAATTACCGTCATCGTGGCAACGGCAAGACCGGTCCCACAGGCTCGGCCTGTTCCTACGTCGCGCCGATCCGCACGCTGAAACTGACCAAGGGCGAGGCAGTGGATTACGAATTCTACCTCACCATCGGATCGCTGGACGAGATCCGCGCCCGATTCGAAAAGCTCGGAAAGAATCCATGAAAACGTTTCTCATCTTGATGTTTGTGGCCATGGTGGCGCGTGGCACGGAGGCACCGCCGAACATCGTGTTCATTCTCGCGGATGATCTCGGATATGGTGATGTGGGTTGCTTCGGCGCGCAGGATGTCCGCACACCACATCTCGACAAGATGGCAGCCGAGGGATTTCGACTGTCATCGTTTTACGCACAACCGGTATGCGGGCCGAGTCGGGCGGCATTGATGACGGGATGTTATCCTATCCGCATCGGCGAGGTGGAAAATGGCAAGAACGGCCACACGTTGCCGCATACGAAAGAGGTGACGATGGCGGAAATGCTCCGCGATGCGGGCTACCGCACCGGCATTGTCGGGAAATGGCATCTGGGCATGACGCAAGGCGGCGACCCGCAGTCGCAGGGATTTGAGCATGCCTACTTTACGCCGGCTTTCAATGGTGCGAGCCGCGAGATCCGGCCGAACGCGTCTTTCCCATTCATGCGCAAGCCTGGGGTGGTGGCCCGCACGATTAAAACGCAGGCGGACATGGACACGCTTACCGCTGATTGTACCCGAGAAGCGCTGGAGTTCATTCGGGGCTCAAAAGAGAAACCCTTTTTCCTCTACCTCGCCTATCACATGCCGCATGTTCCGCTCGGCGCGTCGGCGGCGTTTCGTGAGAAATCGCAGCGTGGGCTTTACGGCGACGTCATCGAAGAACTCGACAACGCTGTGGGTCAGGTGCTCGCCGAGCTTAAGAAACTCTCGCTCGATGAAAACACCCTCGTCGTTTTTACCAGCGACAACGGCCCGTGGATTTCCCCACAAATCGGCGACCACGGCGGCAGCGCCGGAATCTTTCGTGGTGGTAAATTGGATACGTGGGAAGGCGGATGGCGCGTGCCCGGCATCGTCCGTTGGCCCGGCAAAGTGCGCGCGGGCGAGGCGAGTGATGAAATTGCCAGCACGCTCGATTTGGTGCCGACATTTGCTACCTTCTCCAAAGCCAAACTGCCTGACACCAAGCTCGACGGCCTGGACCTCGCCGCCTTCCTCACCAAGCCCGGCGCAACAAGCCCCCGCGAAACCTTTTTCTATCATAATGGCACGCGTCTCTGCGGTCTGCGACACAAGGAATGGAAAGTCGTCTTTCCCCGCCCTGCCCGCGGTGAGATGCCCTACATGCCTAACTGGCTTACCGGCCACATCGGCCCGCTGCAGGAAATACAGATGTTCAATCTCCGCGTCGATCCCGCCGAATCCAAAAATCTCGCCGCGGATCATCCTGATGTCCTGAAGCATCTCACTGAGATCGCGGAGCAATCCCGCGCCACCCTTGGAGATTACTCCGGCCCAGGCAAAGAAACCCGTTTCTTCGACGTTGCACCCCGTTGGCCCGCCACGAAGCCATGACTCCACCATTCAATCACCGCGCTGCTCTGCTTGCGCTCCTCCATTCGTCATTCGCTGGAGGAATCTGCGCTCGCTTTGAGAAGCTTCCCTGCAAACCATGAAGTTTGCCCCATATTCCTTCGCCGTTTGTTGTCATTCCCAAAATCATTCATCGCTCCATGATTCCACTTACCCGCCGCGAACTTCTCCGACTCGGATCCCTTGCCGCGACCAGCGCCCTGTGCTGGCGCTTTGAATCCGCCATGGCCGGCCCATTCGAAAACGCCGACTTTGACAAGCTCGTTCCTGCGGACAAAAAACTATCCGAAGCGTGGATTCGCTCGCTGTTCGAACGGGGCGTGCCGGAATGGAGCAGCGGCAAGGATTTGAAACATATTGGAATGCCGGTAGGCGGCATCTGCTGCGGCCAGGTCTATCTTTCCGGCGACGGCCGACTGTGGCATTGGGACATCTTCAACCAAGGCGTGAAGACCGATACCGGTGGATCGCACTATGCGAAACCGATGCCGGTCGCCTCCGCCGTGGACCTCGGATTCCGCATCCGCGTCCGCATGGATGGCAAAGAGCAGGTGCGGCCGCTCGATCAGACCGGATTCCCACAAACACGCTTCCGCGGTGCCTATCCGCTCGGTTTCATCGACTATCAGGACAAGGATCTCCCCGTGCGGGTTTCGCTGGAAGCGTTTTCGCCGTTCGTGCCCCTGGATGTGGATGCCTCATCGCTGCCGCTCACGGTGATGTGCTACACGGTGCATAACACTTCCAAGAGCACGGTCGAGGTTTCCCTGGCAGGAACTCTCGCCAACCCGGTGCTGCTTCATTCCGGACCCGTGGCCGGCGCTGAATTCGTCAACCGGATCGTGAAACGCAAGGGTGCCACCTGTCTGCACTGCACGGTGGATAGAACGAAGGCGGAGGTGCCTGCTGCGGCGAAACCGCGCCCGGACATCGTGTTCGAAGACTTCGAGTCGGAGAACTATGAAGGCTGGACGGTTGAGGGCACCGCCTTCGGCAAGGCACCTGTGGATGCGGCCAAAATGCCGGCCTATCAGGGCAATGTCGGGGCTCACGGCAAGCGCCTGGTCAACTCGCACAACTCGCGCCAGGGCGAGAAACCCGATGCTGCCGACGCCCAAACCGGCGTCATGACTTCCAAGGCTTTCAAGATCGAGCGGCGTTACATCCGGGCTTTGGTCGGCGGCGGTGCCGCAGCCAACGGGGGGTCCTTCGATTTACTGATAGACGACAAGGTGGTTTCCTCCCTCTCCGGCGCGAACAAGAACCCGATGACGTCCCGGAGTTTCGACGTCGTGAAATACGAAGGCCGCAGCGCGCGGCTGCGGATCGTGGACAATGGAAAGAAGGGATGGGGCAACATCGGCGTGGATCGCATTGTGTTCACGGATCGTTCTTCCACTCCGTCGGCACCGCTCGAAGAGCGCAATGACATGGGTGACATGACCTTGGCCATACTCGATGATGGTGTCGCCGTATCCTCCTCCCCCGGGAGCGCGGATTTCAATCCGCCCGCAGGCGAAGACAGCGCACGAGGCTCCACCCAACGTCCCAAAGGCATGGTCGGAAAAACCTTGTCACTGAAACCCGGTGAAGAAGCCATCGTCAGCTTCGCCGTCGCCTGGCGCTTTCCCAATCACAAGGCCCCGGTCGGCAAGGGACACTACTACGCCGAGCGTTTTCCATCGAGCATGGCGGTAGTCGATCACCACGCCGCCAACCATGAGGACGCCCATGCACTGACCAAGCTGTGGCACGAGACCTGGTATGACTCGACACTGCCGCATTGGCTTCTCGACCGCACGTTTATCAATCTATCAACCCTGGCGACCACCACCAGCCTGCGCATGAAGGGCGGCCGCTTCTGGGGTTGGGAGGGCGTCGGTTGCTGCCAAGGCACCTGCACCCACGTCTGGCACTACGCCCAGGCAATCGGCCGGGTGTTTCCTGAACTGGAACGCATCACCCGCGAGAATGTCGATTACGGCCTGGCCTTCCAGCCCGACGGCAGCATTTGGTACCGCGCGGAGTTCGGCAAACACGAGGCCATCGACGGGCAATGCGGTACGATCCTGCGAGTATTGCGCGAGCACACGATGTCGCCGGACGATGCCTTCCTGCGCCGCATCTGGCCGCGGGTGAAACAATCGGTCGAATACCTCATCAAACAGGACGGCGATGCCAGCGGCGTGCTCGAAGGCAAACAGATGAACACCTTGGACTCCGCCTGGTATGGCCCGATCTCATGGATCAGTTCGCTCTACCTCGCCGCCCTGCGCGCCGGTGCCGTGATGGCGCGGGAGATGGGCGACGGCCCCTTTGACAAGGAATGCGAGGGTTTGGCCGACCGTGGCGGCAAACTGCTGAGTGAAAACCTCTTTGACGGCGAGTATTTCTATCAGAAGCGCGACCCCAAACACGCGGATGCCATCGGTTCCGGGATCGGCTGCGAGATCGACCAGGTCCTGGGCCAGTGGTGGGCGCACCAGCTCGCGCTCGGCCGCGTCCTGCCAGAGGACAAGACGCGCACCGCGCTGAAATCGCTCTGGCGCTACAACTTCAGCCCCGATGTCGGTAGCTACCGCAAGGAATACCAAAAGGGGCGTTGGTATGCGATGCCCGGCGAGGCGGGGTTGATCATGTGTACCTTCCCGAAAGGCGGTGAGCGCGAGGCCGGCGGCGGCAAACCGGGACACGGATTCGCCGGCTATTTCAACGAATGCATGAACGGCTTCGAATACCAGGCAGCCGGGCACATGATCGCCGAAGGCATGCTCCAGGAAGGCCTGGCGGTGACCCGCGCAGTCCACGACCGCTATCACGCTTCTCGCCGCAACCCTTTCAATGAGATCGAATGCGGCGATCACTACGCTCGCTCGATGGCAAGCCACGGGGTGTTTGTCAGCCTCTGCGGCCTCGAATGCCACGGGCCGAAAAAACACATCGGTTTCGCACCGAAAATAACACCGGAAAAATTCAAGTCCGCGTTCATCGCCGCCGAAGGATGGGGGAGTTTCACCCAACACATCGCGGACGGCAAGCTCACCGCCGAGATCGAGGTCCGCCACGGACGGCTGCCGCTCGCAACCATCGCCCTCGAGCACGAAAGCGGCGACAAGGTGAGCGTGAAGCGGGGAACGGATAACCTGCCCGCCACGCTGAAGCGCGACGGCAAGCGCATCCGGATCAGCCTCGACACGCCGGTCGCAATCACCGCAGGCGAAAAATTAGTCGCGACGGTTTCCTGATCCGTTGCCAACCTATCTTCCGAAACCTCCAAACCTACCGATGAAACCCTGCCTCCTTCTCCTTCTCACCATCGCCGCGGCCTGCGGCGCCGGGCGCCCGCCGAACATCGTGTTCATTCTGGCCGATGACCTGGGCATCACCGACATCGGCGCCTACGCCCGTCATTTCACGGATGCCAAGGCGGAGGATATCTTCTTCGAAACCCCGCATCTCGACAAACTCGTGGCCGATGGGATCGCCTTTTCCCAGTCATACGCCAACCAGCTCTGCTCGCCGACGCGGGCCGCCATCCTCACCGGCCGCATCGCCTCGCGCATGGGAGTGACCACCGCCACCCCCAATACGAAAACCTATCACAACCAAGGCCTGAAAGTCCCGTATGGTTATGACCCTCATGACGTGCTGGAACACAAGGACCCGATCAAGGGGAAACGCCCGTGGATCAACGCCACCACCAACACCTCGATCGATCCATCGCTCCCGACCTGGCCCAAGGTGCTGGCCACCCACGACTGCGCTTTCCTCGGAAAATGGCACCTCGGCGGGCACGGCGCGGCAGACCGCCAGCCATCCGCGCACGGCTTCGAAGAACTCGCCTACTCCGATGCCGGCGGCTCGCCTTATTTCAAATGGCAGGCGGAATGGAATCGCCACACACCCCATTTCCCAACCATGCCCGGCAAGTTTCGCATCGGCAAGGAGGGAGAGCCAACCGGGCGGAACTACCTAACCGACGATCTGGGCGCCCGCGCGACGCGTTTCATCGAGAGCCGCAGCGTTAAGGAAAAACCCTTCGTGCTCTATTACTGCCCGTTCGCCGTGCATACGCCGTTCCAGGCACCACCTGGGGATGTGAAATACTTCTCCAACAAAAAACAGCTTGCCCACCTCGGTCGGAACAATGCGACCTACGCGGCCATGCTCAAGCACCTCGACGACTCGGTTGGCGAAATCCGCGCGACTCTGGAAAAGACAGGTCTCGCGAAAAACACAGTGCTGATTTTCACCTCCGACAACGGCGGCGTGACCTACACCGACCCGCCTGCCACCACCAACCCGCCGTTCAAAGGCGGCAAGGCCTGCCTCTACGAAGGCGGAGTGCGTGTGCCGACCATCGTCTGGCAACCCGGCCGTTTCGAGGGCGGCAAGTGGTGCGACGCGGTGACGGATTGCACCGATTTCCTCCCCACCGTCGCCGAACTCACCGGCAATCCCCCGCCCGGGGACATCGACGGTCGGAGCATGCTGCCGCTTCTGCAAGCCCCCGCCGCACCCGGCCCGGAGCGGACCCTGATTTGGCACTATCCATTCAACGTGTCCGTCAAGCATCCGGACCTTGGTACTCCACTGTCCCCGCATTCCGCGATCCGCGTCGGCGACCACAAGCTGATCTGGGACTGGCACGGCCGCCTCGAACTCTACAACATTCCCAAGGATCCGCAGGAAATGCACGACCTCGCTAACGAAAAACCTGAACTCACCGTCCAACTCCACCAACAACTCAAACAATGGCTCAAGGACAACGTCGCCCCGCGCTACTGGCCGCGCCGCGACGAATCGGTGAAACCCGCCGATGCCGATATCCCCTTCCCCTTTCGTGACCTGCGCTAACCGTCGCGGCGTTTTCCCAGAGCCGTTCCCGTTTTGAAAAACCATCTTCCATCATCCATGAAAACCATCGCCGCCCTTTTATGCTCCTGCCTCTTGGCCCACGCCCACACGACCCTTGATCTCAAAGTCGCCCACCAATCCGCGCCACTCGGGATGGACGATTCAAAACCGCGCTTGTCATGGAGAATGGAGGGCGGCGGGAAGGGACTTTCCCAGTCGGACTATCAGATTCTCGTGGCCAGCAGTGAAGACCAACTCGCACCCGGCAAGGCGGATCTTTGGGACAGCGGCCAGGTGAAATCGACCGGCACGAACGTTGCGTATGCCGGCAAAGCACTGCCATCCTCCGCATGGGTCCATTGGAAAGTGCGCACTTGGGCAGGCGAAACGGCATCCGAATGGACGGAGCCCCGGCGCTTCCTCACCGCACTTGTCGGCGGGCAGCCGAAGCAGCCGTTTATTTCATTCAAGGACTCCTCACCGTTTCACAAGAACCGGAAAAGCCTCCAACTCCCGCCCGCCCGTTACTACCGTGGCAGCTTCGCGCAGGAGAAAAAAATCGTACGCGCCATCGCCCACGCCACCTCGCTCGGCATCTACGAACTTCACTTCAACGGCAAGCGCGTTGGCGACGCGTATTTCGCACCGGGTTGGACGGACTATCGCAAGCGCGCCTACTACAACACCTACGATCTCACGCCCGATCTATCAGACAACAAAAACATCCTTGGTGCCATCGTCGCGGACGGCTGGTATGCAGGCTATGTCGGCTACGGCAAACTCGTCGGCTACGGACCACACAAGACAGGCCGCAACATCTACGGCAAAACTCCGGCATTCATGGTGGAAGTCCACCTGACCTACAGCGACGGAAGCACCGCCGTGGTTGGCACCGACACCACATGGAAAACCACCACCGGTCCCGAACAGGAAGCCGATTTCCTGATGGGCGAAACCTACGATGCTCGCAGGGAAATGCCCGGCTGGGCCACCGCTGCCTTCGATGACTCGCAGTGGGAAAGCGCCATCCTCGCCCAGGACAACGGCTCGATCATCGAACCCTTCAGCGACGCCTTCATTAAAAACGAGAACCGCGAGTTCGGTTTTGTCCGCCCGCCCGTCATGCAGGCCTACCCCGCACAGCCGGTCCGCATTACCCAGGAGCTTGCCGCCAAGTCCGTGAAACAAATCAAGCCCGGCACCTGGATCTTCGATCTCGGTCAGAACTTCGCCGGTGTCGTGCGCCTCAAGGTGAAAGCCGAGGCCGGGAAAACCTTCACGCTGCGTTTCGCCGAAATGCTCCATCCCGACGGCCGCCTGATGACCGAAAACCTGCGTCAGGCCCGCGCGACCGATACCTACATCGCCATAGGATCTCCCGAAGGCGAGACATGGACGCCACGATTCACTTCCCATGGATTCCAATATGTCGAGATCACGGGTTTCGAGAAAGAACCGCCCCTCGATACGGTCACCGGATTGGTGATGCATTCCAACACGAATCTAACATCCGGATTCGAGTGCTCCGATCCGGTGGTCAACAAGATTTTCCAAAACGCCGTCTGGACCCAGCGCGCGAACTGGATCGAGCTGCCCACCGACTGCCCGCAGCGCGACGAGCGTCTGGGCTGGACCGGCGACGCGCAGATCTACGCCGCATCCGCAGCCATTCACGCCGACGTGGCCGCCTTCTTCCGCAAGTGGCTTCGCGAGCTGGAGGAATCCGTCACCAAGGAAGGTTACTATCCGTCCTATGCCCCCTATCCGTTCGGCCACGGTGGAGGCGTCCACGGCACCGCATGGTCCGATGTCGGCGTCATCGTCCCCCACGCCTTGTGGCGGGCCACGGGAGACCCGTCGTTTTTCACGGATCATTGGCAGGCGATGACCCGCTTCATGGAGGCCCGCAAGGCACACGATCCAGCGCTCAAAGGCTCCGTATTCGGCGCGCCATGGGGAGATTGGCTCAATCTAAGTGACCCGACCACGCACGTATATGTCGAGTTGGCCTATTTCACCAAGGCTTCACAAATGATGGAGGAAATGGCGGCGGCACAGGGACTCAAGGACCAAGCCGCAAAATATCACAGCTGGATGGAAACCTTGCGTGCGAATTTCCGCAAGCAACACTTCCAACCCGACGGCAAGATCACGCCGGAATCCCAGTCCGCCTACGTCCTGGCACTCGACTGCGGACTCCTAACCGAACCCG
>JAIFNK010000302.1 GCA_020047775.1 Akkermansia sp.
TGGTGTACGTATTGTTGGTGTTGTAGATCGTCCCATTGCCAGTGAATGTGATCACGTTCGTTGAGGCACCAAAAGCGTTGGCATTGGTAGTGGAATCGACCGCGACCACGCCGCCGTTGATGTTGAATCCGCCGGAGAAGGTGTTGTTGTTGCCAGCGCCTAAAGTCAGAGTGCCGGTTCCACTCTTGGTGAGCGAAAATCCCGAACCGCCGTCGCCGACCGCACCCAGAGTCAAATTCATAAAGGTGGTGCCGCCGCCATTGTTTTTGACATTGAAGACAGCGTTGCCAGTCAGGGTGGTTGCGCCGAACTTGAGATCATGCTGTGCATTAGATGCATCTTCAGCGATCAGAGTGAATGCGCCGATGCTCAGGGTTCCAAGCTGGTGGATCTTGTTGCTGCCCGCTCCGCCAGCCTTTTCCACGTTGATGGTCGCGTTGCCACCGACCGTGACGTTGTTGTTCCACTGGATGGTCTCGGCTGTTGCGTTGGAAGCGCCACTGGAACGCAACTGGAGGATGCCGCCGTTCAGTTGGAGGGCGGAGGTTCCGAATGGATTGCCCGGAGTCAGACTGACGGATGCGCCGGTGTTGCCCTGCAGGATTCCAGCGGTGAGGGTGGTTGTGCCGCTGTAGGTGTTGGCGGCAGAGGCTCTGCTGAGCACCAGCGTGCCGGCACCGATTTTGTTGAGGCCGTCGCTGCCGGCAATTTCGCTGCTGATGGTGAGCGTGCGGTTGGTGACGTCGATGACGGGTGCGGTCGCATCGGTGCGATCCAGTGTCAGGATGTTCGCGCCGGAAATGGTGAGATCGTTTGAGGCAGTGGTGCTGTCGGTGAACGTGATGTTGCCGATGGTGCGGCCGACATCGTCGAGATTGATTGATGTCCCTGCGTTGATGTCGACGCCGGTGAAGTTGGCGGTGAAGTCGGCACCGTCGGCGACGATGCCGCCGCCCCAGACGCCGCCGGGATCGGTGGTGTCCGACCAAGCACCGGTAGTGCCGGTCCAAGTGCCATCAGCGGCGTGGGAGTAGGAGATGGCGAGCAGCGAGCTGCCGGCGAGGAGTAACAAGGAGCGGAGTGTCGATTTTGGTTTCATGGATGTGAGTTTCCTAGATTTCAGTTTTCAGTTTTCAGATTGAAGAATGGGGACGCCGTCCCTCCAGACGGCGTCCCCGGTTGGTCCGGGAGAAACCCAAATAACTTCCGGGGAGGGGATGGCCCGCAAGCGGGCAAATTTTGAATGTTGAATGAAGAGAAGAACGAAGCGTGATGAAGATGGGGTAGAGCCGTTGTGCGGGCGGGCGGCTGCGCCGCGAAAGTGGGACGGATGCGGAGTTCCGTCCCTACCCTGTTACTTTCTGCGGCGGCGGAGGAGGCCCGCTCCGAGCAAGAGGCCTGCAAGGGCGCTGGTGGGCTCGGGGATGGCGGTCCAGTTCAGGGTGGAGCCGCTGATGGTAAAGTAACCACCAGCGGACGCATTGGCGCGTTGGTTCATGGAGTCCCAAGTCAGGTTGGTGCCCGTGATGGACGAGAAAATTCCGCTCCAGCTTCCAGCACCCGTGAATCCGGTGAAAACGTCTGTCCAGCTCTTGTCGGCCAGCCAGAAGGACGTATTGTAGGCCGTGTTCGACGAGATGTTGAAAACTGCGCCGCTGCCTCCAAGGGTCCCTGTTGACTGGCCCACGACCTTGTCGATTGTGTTGCTGCCAGTAGTGATTTCCCACGCGAATATTGATCCGCTGTTAAAGGTCAGGCTGTCGCTGGCTCCGAAGGTCAGCGTCCCAGGGCTGCTGCCGGGGGCGAGCGTGCCACCGCTTTGGATGGTGGTTGAGCCGCCGACGGTGCCAGTGCCGCCAAGAGTGGCGGTGTTGGCCACGGTGACCAAGCCAGTTGCGCTGCTGTTATCGCCGTTCACCAGCAGTACGCCGCCGTTGACGGCGGTGGCACCGGTGTAGGTATTGGAGTTTGTTAGAACCCAAGTTCCCGCGCCGTTCTTGGTGAGGGTGGCGGCATTGGATGTCCCCGTATTATTCACCCACTGGCCGGCAAGAATGTTGTTGCCTGTGTTTGTGCCAGAAAGGATGAGCTTTCGGACGGTGTTGGAAGTGGCAGTGCCAAGACTTCCGGTGTTCGAGTAGTTGACGGCTCCGCTACCGGAAGAACCAAGAGTGACCGTGCCGGAGGTCACTGTTGACGCATTGATCGCCCCGCTCATGGTCTGGCCGGAGCCGGTGTAGTTGAGGGTGACCGTGCCGGTGGTGTTGTTGAAAGTAATGCCGTTGCTTCCACCCGCGGACGCATAATTGAGAGTGCCTTGGGTCACAGTGATCAACCCGGTGAAGCCGTTGGCGGCATTGCCTAGGGTCCACACGCCGCCGCCGGTCTTGGTGATGGCAGTCGTCGAGGTACCGTTGTTGCCGATGCTGCCATTGAAGGCGTTGGCACCCGTGTTGGTGCCGGAGAGGGTCAGGTTCTTGTTGCCGGAGCTGACGGTGGTGAAGGTCAGATCGGGAGTGATCGTGAAGGCGTTTGCAGCGAGTGTTGCGTTATTGCTGAGCGTGGCAGAGCCGCTTCCGCCCCACAATTCCACTGCACGATTGGTGAGCGTGACCGGAGCATTGGTCGCAGTACCCAACGTGAAGCTAGTGGTTTGGTTGGCACCGGTTGCGACGCCCACCTTGAGGGAGCCGGTACTGCTGTCTGCCAGGCTGTTGGCGGTGAAATTGAGGGCATTGCCGGTTGTGCCAACCCACAGCTTGCCCGTGTGGGTGTTGGCAGTGTTGGCAAATGACGCCGACATCGTGGAGGAGTCGGGCGTGATTTGAATTTCGCCAGAGCCTGAGACAATACCATTCACGATGGTGTTTTCGGCATTCGCTCCTTTAAACGTGGCGATCACTCCATCGTTTACCGCAACCGCTTGTCCAATGGTGTACGTATTGTTGGTGTTGTAGATCGTCCCATTGCCAGTGAATGTGATCACGTTCGTTGAGGCACCAAAAGCGTTGGCATTGGTAGTGATCGTCCCATTGCCAGTGAATGTGATCACGTTCGTTGAGGCACCAAAAGCGTTGGCATTGGTAGTATTATCGACGCTAACCACGCCGCCGCTGATGTCGAAGCCGCCGGTGAATGTGTTGTTGCTGGTGCTGGTAAAGGTCAGTGTGCCCGCGCCGGTCTTTTGCAAGCCATCGTTTCCCGCGATGACGCTGCTGATGGTGAGAGCGCGGGTCGACGTGGTGACATTGATGGTCGGTTTGGTCGCATCGCTGCGATCAAGTGTCAGAATGTTCGCGCCGGAGATGGTGTAGTTGTGGGTGGTGTCGGAGGCGGTGATGTTGCCGATGGTGATGCCAGTATCCAAGGTGACGACGCGGTCAGCTGTAATGGTGTTGCCGAAGGTGGCGGTGTTGTCAGTGCCTTCGGCATAGGCCGTGTTGCCCACCCAATTCGTCACGGTGGTCCAGTTGCCGGGGTTATTTTCATCCCAAGTGGCGCTGGTGGCCTGGGCGGAAGCGGAAGAGATGGCGAGTAGCGAGCTGCCGGCGAGGATGAGGGAGTGGCGGAGTGTTGATTTCGGTTTCATGGTTGTGGTGGTGTTGGTGATGTTGGTGATGATTGCGGATTCGTGGGAGCAATGGGATTTCGGACGGCAGATTATTCTCGGAAAAGGAGCTTGAGGACGGATGTGAAGGCGGGAGAGACGGCAGATGCTGTAAACCGGTGATATCAATTCCACAGCTCCCGACCTCTTGCAAAAACATTATTAATTAGTGACTACTCCCAATTTATCCATGTTTTCACCATGAGAAATCCGCGTATCCGATCTGCAGCCCCGGGCGGTTGGCGGGATACTTGAACCCGGAAACCGAAGTTCTGGATCACGCTTGAGGCCCTCATGACCACAGAGGCACAGAGAAATACTGGCTAATTCTGCAATACCGCCGCGCGAAGGAAGAGTTGATTCATTGGTCCGCTGGGCGTGGCGGTGACGGTGGTGGTATTATTGACGGTGCCGGAGGAGATACTTACAGTTCCGCCGCCAAGGGGACCTTCCACGCCATCACAGGCATACCAGTCAACGAGATTGTTTGACCACTCATAGAAAATGCTCAGATCCCGGGGTGAAGTGGTGTTTTGCGGATGGGTGAAGGTGGTGTTGGTGGGATTCGTGGCCACGTTGGCGAGTCCGCCCGATGTCTCGTTTGGATGGGTGCCGAACCAGGCTTCGATGCCATTGGGAATCCCGTCGCCGTCCGGATCGTCCCTTAGACCAGTCAGGGCACCCACGCCGGGATATTCTCCGATCCAGAAGGAGAAATCGCTGGCAACCACGAAGGCTGCAGCATCAATGCGACGCAGAGCATTGTGATTCCAAGAGTAGGTGTTGACTCCCGAAGCAACAGCTCCTTCATAACCCGCTGCACCTCCGTTCGAGCCAAAGCTACCGTCGGAGTAGATCTCCGTGAGCGGGGGCTGCGGCGCGGATGCATCGTTGCCCAAGTTCCCGTTGAAGTTCACGAAATTGAAGGCTCCATTGACGGTCGTCGCAAGGCTGACCGTGTTGGTCGAGCTGTCGGCGAAGGCCGTCTTGTGAAGCACGATCGACTGCCCGGCCTGTAGGTTGCCGTCGACGGAAACCCAACCCACGGCGAGGTCGCCCCCGGTCGTGTAATTCCACGTGAATGTGAGGTTCGCGTTGCCGCCAGAGTAAGTCGTCTTCGTCAGGTCGAGGTAGAAAAGATTGGATTGGATCCCGTTGCCGATGGCCAAGGTCATGGGATTTCCAGCAAAGGTTGCGGTAAATGTGTCGCCCGTCCCAAACTCGGTGGAGGTGCCTACGATCAGGAAATCGGCCGCACCCGCATCAATGGTGATGGTTTTGCCTCCGGCAATGGCATCGATGATTCCATCTAGATGGGAACCACTCCTCACAACAGTGATGGGATTAACAGGAAGAACCGGAAGCTGATAGATCTCTTTGCGCGTACCCTTCTCAATTGTAAAATTACTTCCATTGTAATCGCCGTGCAGGAAAGGACTATCGTAGGATTTGGCGGGGCTGAAATTCACGTTAGCACCGTTCACTGTCGGCGTCTGGATGTAACTGGTGTCCAGGGTCAGCACATCTCCGTAGATGGTCCTGTGAGTGAGTAGACCGTTCGTGAGGGTTGGTGTATTGGCTTTAACCAGCGCTTTAAACGCGGCAAAATCGGCTACCTGATCCTTCGCCATCACCTCGAGGATCATCGGCTTGAATTTATCATTGAGTTGGACGATCCAGTGGGCCGGTGCGGTGAAGGCGGTGAAATTGTAATTTTCGATCAGTGTATAAGCGGTTCCAACTGGGCGAATGGCGGCATAGGCTCCATTGGCTTCGTCCGTTTCAACGAAGAGTATGCCGTTCTCCGCCACCGGATCGGTGAGTCCAGCCTTGGAAATCCATGCCCACATTTGCTGTGCGTCCAGATTGGTCGTCAGCATCTGGGTGATCATGCTGCCCTTGCTCTGAACAGACCAGAAGGCATTGCGTGCATACGATTGATCGGTGGGTAACACGCAGGGAATAATCCTCGCGGCTTCGGCGGCCCCTGAAAAAATGACGCCTTGGTGACGCCCCTGGCTGCTGATGGCAGTCCAATCAGCCAAGGGTCGCGCCTTGTACTGAGGTGAGCCCATGATGAAAGACGGGGTGCAATAGCTGTATCGCACGATACCACCTCCATCGGTATTCTGTTTATATGGCACCATGTTGACTGACATGTCCCAAGAGGTCGTGGCCGCCTGCCCAAGTCCCTGCGCTGTCTGCCTCACCTCATAGGTGCCCCGTCCTGCGACATCCACAGCAATGTCAGCAATCACCGGCTTTGGCCGATAGCTGCTGAAGACAGCATTGACGCTGTGTCCATTCACCACAGGCACCACCCCTAGCCCGAAATAGAGATTTGCCATATTGCTGGTGATCTCATCGTGCAAGGGATTGAAGGCGCGCGTGAGTGTCACTCGTGCATTCGCGCCTCCGACGATGTCGTTGAACTGTTCTTGAGCCCAATACGCCCAGAACAGATCGAGATACATTCCGGCATGCTTCCGCACCTCCGCACCTCCGCATCACCGAAGTCATAGAAATTATAGATCCCGCGGATGCTCTCTCCGTTGTAGCCCTGACTCATCATCTCGACGAAGATCCCCTTGCGGAATCGCTCGCGCACGTATTCTACAAAATAGGAATTCCAAGCCGCATATAATTGACCCGGTGTTGATCCGTCATTGTAGGTCTGGTTCTGGTAGAGTGGCATGTCCTTGGCAATTTTCGAAAAATGCCAGGCAACCGAAAAGCTCTGCACGTGGTGGTTTTCCGATTGCCAGAGATGCCAGGTTTTCGAGTTCTGGAACTCGGCTTGTGCCAACCGGGAGACCAGTCGCACATAATGCCAGATAGGCTCCAGGCATTTGGCCTGGGTTGCGGCATCCATCCGGCCCGGCCCCACAGTTCCATTGGTGCCATACATTTCGATGAGGCGCAGGACCATGTCGGCATGCCAATGGAAGCTGTCGCGATCGACAATTCGCGAATACGCACTCGTGTTGCTTTCCGCCGCGGTGGGAAGGATTTCAGCGATGTCCGCGGTGGTCAGCTCGCGAAGATAATATCTGGCATTTTGCTGGAGCCTGGCATTGGCCTGCGTCAGCGATTCGTTCAGGTAATAACAACGGGCGGCATAACCGACGATCGACCATGAGTAAGCCCGGGCATAATAGGGACGACCAGCGGCCAACGGACCCCTAACTTTAACGACCGCGTAGGGGCTTCCCGACTGCGCCTGAAACACCTGATCAATCCGGGAGCCTGTGCCGGCGATAATTTCCTCAGGAGTGGCGCTATAGACCTGGCAAGCAAGTCCACAACCAAGAAGAAAGACAGCCCCTTTCAGGGCAATATGGCGAAGTGATTTCATGTGCTGATTGAGTTCTGAAATAGTCAATGATAACTGCTCTTCACCTTCCGCGTTCCGATTGAATTTTATTGATGTGAGAAGTTCGTGAAAACACCGCTATCGCATTTCTGAATGGGTTCCATTTTGCTCACTGGTTTTCTAGCAAGGCGGCCGCGGTCCAGAGCAGAGGAGCCTGTCCATGGTAATCACCTGCAATACGCGGGCGGTCCATGTAGAATTGGTATTGCTTCTCCAAGTCGGAGCCGACCTCCTTCGCACCTTTGTTCGTGCCCACGCAAACCTGTTGCAGGTTGCCGGCATCATCGATTTGGTCGACCAGCGCCAGCCATGCCTTGCGCGCGGCCGGTCCATATGTCTCCTCATCAAGCCAGCCGCGCCGGACTCCGGTGACCATGGCGTAGGCGAACATGGCGGAGCCCGAT
>JAIFNK010000230.1 GCA_020047775.1 Akkermansia sp.
CGCGCCGCCCTGTCGGAAAGTAATCCTTCATACGATTGGCTCAAGGCTTCCGAGCGATCCAAGATCGACGGAATTCTCGCCGAAACCCTGCCGGGCTGGCGGAATTGAATCTCCCCGGCGAGCCCCAAGGCCACCTTCCCCGCGCGGGGCGCACGCTGTGGGAAATCATTTTGGCGTAGCCCGGTTCACTTCGGGAAATGCCCGGACCACCGGTCTCGTCCCTGTCACGGATTGTCCCCGGACTTGTGCTTGCCTTGGGTTGCACGGCATGTTTCCTGCTCGGTCGCGCAAGCAGCTCCGGCGAGTCGTCCACCCCTTTCAGAAACCAACCATGTCCCGCAAAACCAAGCTCATCATCACCCTCGGCCCTGCCACCGAATCCGAAGAAATGATCGGGCGGCTCATCGACGCGGGAACCAACGTCTTCCGGCTCAACATGAGCCACGCCAAACACGAATGGGCCGCCGAAATGGCCAAACGCGTCCGCCGCCAGTCCGAAACGCGGGGCCTCCATATCGCCGTGCTCTTCGACCTCACCGGCCCCTCGATCCGCACCGGCGATTTGGAGAAACCCTACAGCCTCGTCGAGGGCGACATCGTGGAATTCCGCAAAGCCGGCACCGAGCCAACCATCCCCCTCTCCACCACCGTCAACTATGACGGCCTGATGGGCGACGTCACGGTCGGTAACACGCTCGTCGTGGACAACGGCGCTCTGCTCATGCGCATCGACGCCGTCGAAGGCGACCGGATTTTGTGCCATGTGAAAACCCCCGGCACCATGGGATCGCGCCGCCATATCAACCTGCCCGGCGTCCGCCTGAATCTTCCCGCCCTCACCGAAAAAGACCACAAGGATCTCGCGCTCGCCGTCGAGTGTCGTGCCGACTACATCGCGGGATCCTTCGTCCGCGATGCCGCCCACGTCCGGGAACTTCGCGAAACCATGTTATCCCTCGAAGGCGAGGCGCAGATCGTCGCCAAGATCGAGGACCAGGAAGCCATCCGCAACATCGACGCCATCATCCACGAGGCCGATGTCATCATGATCGCCCGCGGCGACCTCGGCACCGAGGTCGAGTTCGAGGAACTCCCCATCCTCCAGCGCCGCATCGTCAAGCGCTGCCACGAACTCGGCACCCGCGTCATCGTCGCCACCCAGCTCCTGGAATCGATGATCACCAACCCCACCCCCACCCGCGCCGAAGTGACCGACGTGATGAACGCCGCCTACGAGGAGGCGGACTGCCTGATGCTCTCCGGCGAAACCTCGGTGGGCCGCTACCCCGAGCGCTGCGTGGATGCGCTCGTCCGCATCTCCTCGCGCATCGAGCGCTCCGGTGGCCACGGCTTCGGCCAGAACGCCCTGCTCCGCGACGAGCGCCAGAAAACCGCACGCGCCGCAGTCACCCTCGCGGACTCGCTACCGGACGCCCGCCTCGTCGTGCTCACCCGCCGCGGCGTGCTTGCCAACCACGTCGCCATGCTGCGCCCCCGGACCGCCGGATTCTACGCCTTTACCCCGACCGAGCGCGTTAGCCGCCAGCTCGCCCTCACCCGCGGCGTCCGCTCGTTCAAGCTGCCCTTCGCCTCCAACATCGAGGAAACCATCCAGCGGGTGAGTGAATTGCTGCGCAAGGAGGATCTCGTGCGCCCCGGCACGCCCATCGTCATCGTGTCGGACATTCTATCCGACCACTTCGCCGCGAACTCGATCTTGCTGCACCACGTGTGAGGACTGCGGTGACATGTCACCGCTTTCACACTGGCCGACATGTCGGCCAGTGCCAAAGCTCCGACATGTCGGAGCACTCCACTCTTTTCCCCAAAACCCCGATGAACCTCCTCCACGGCGACTGCCTCACCACCCTGCCCTCTCTCCCGCCCGCCTCCATCGATCTCGTCGTCACCTCGCCGCCTTACAATCTCGGCATCGCCTACAAGAGCTTCAAGGACACCGCGCCGCGCGAGGAATTTCTAACCTGGTGCCGCCAGTGGTCCGCCGAAGTGAAGCGCGTCATGGCGGACGACGGGTCATTTTTCCTCAACGTCGGCGCGGCTCCGGCTAATCCACTGCTGCCCCACCAGCTCATCCTCGCACTCACCGACGGCGCGGATCCTCTCTTCACCCTTCAGAACACCTTCCACTGGATCAAATCCATCACCATCGAAACCCGCGCGAACGAGCAAATCAGCGCCGGCCATTTCAAGCCGATCAACTCGAAGCGCTTCGTCAACGACTGCCACGAGTATATCTTCCATCTCACGAAATCCGGGGATGTGCCGCTCGACCGCCGCGCCGCCGGGGTTCCCTATCAGGACAAGTCGAACATCGCCCGCTGGGGCCACACCGGCGGCGCGGACCTCCGCTGCCGCGGCAACACCTGGTTCATCCCGTACGAGACCATCAACTCCCGCGACAAGGATCGCCCCCACCCCGCCACCTTCCCCATCGCCCTCGTCGAGCAATGCATCCGCCTCCACGGCAAGGGCCCGGCCACGCGCCTGCTCGATCCGTTCCTCGGCATCGGCACCTCCGCCATCGCCGCCCACCGCCAGCAGATCGAAGATTTCACCGGCATCGAGCTCGACGCCCACTACCTCGAAACCGCCCGCGAACGCCTCGCCGACGAAGCCACCCGCCCTCCTGACGAGCTCCCTCTCGGCGTCTGAACCAAATTCCTTACCCCCCGCCACCGGTCTCAAGCCCGGCGAAGAATCCGCGCCTGGTCGAAATCATACGGCGTCAGCTCCAGAACGATCCGCTCATCGATGGAAAAAACCTCCTTCGCCTCGGTCAGCGGCTTCGAAAGATGGGCAAGGATCGACTTCCCGTTTGGTAAGGAAACCCGGTAGAGCACCGGGTTCAAATGCTCCAAAATCGTCCCAACGGCATGAATCGTGGCATCTGGCATCGCCGGAGAACCTTTCATTCCGGATCGGGCTCGTCAACAAACACTCGGAAATGTCCGGATTTCCACGAGAAAATGATGACCTGACTTGACGAACGGCACGGGGCGACCATGATTTGCGGCAAGAATTCATCGATCTTTCCCGATAGTTCAAAAATCACAAACCTTCTCCCGCCCACTACCATGACTCCTCGTTTTTCCGCCGTTATCGCTACCTTTAGCTGTATCTTGTTCGCCTCGTGTGTCCCTTACGATGAAAGCAAGGACAAGAAGAAGGCGACTAAGAATCCGCCTCAAAAAACCGTCACCAGCGCCGAGCAGCAAAAGCTCCAGGCACAACGCGATGCGATGAAGGAAAAGCAGGACACCACCAAGCCGGAAGACGTGAAACCCACGACGACCGAACCCACTGGCGGCTCCGTCCCGCAGAATAACACGACCACCACGCCGGCAACTCCGGAAAAACGCCCGGAATACAAGTTCGCCAACAAAGTCCCCGGCAAGGACGGCTTCGTCTTCAGTCCTTATAATAACAAGGTGGTCGATGTCCGCGACATCCCGAGCGGGACCCTGGTCCAGGACCCCACCTACACCGGCGAGGGCAAAGGCTATTTCCGCGTTCCTTGAGATTTTTGTTTCCCGGTAAACCTTATCCAGGAAAACCGACCGGGTCCGTCACACTGGACCCGGTCTTTTCTTTTTGAATGAAGACGGATTTCCCCACCATCACCATCCTCGGTAGCGGCCTGCTCGGAGGTTCTCTCGCCCTGTCACTTGCCGCCTTGGAAAATCCACCGGTCATCAGACTGTGGACCCGCAAACAGGCCACGGTCGCTGATGCCATCGAACTCGGGATTTCCGGCGTGACGACGGATCTCGCCGCGGCCGTTCGCGACGCCGACCTCCTCGTTCTGGCGGTCCCGGTCGGCTCCATGGCCGGCCTGGTGACCGCGGCGCTGGAGACCGGACTCCCCGACCACTGCCTGATCACCGACGTCGGCAGCGTGAAACGCGTCCCGCATCGGAAAATCGCCCCACTCCTGCGAGGCCTTGACATCCGCTTCATCGGCAGCCACCCGATGGCCGGCTCCGAGCGCAACGGCCTGTCCGCCGTCACCGCGACTTTATTTAAAAACGCCGCCTGCCTGCTCACCAACGACAACGGCGCACCGCCGGAGCAAGCCGCCGCCCTCGAGCGCTTTTGGAAAACCATCGGCTGCCGCACGTCGTGGATGAGCGCTGCGATTCACGACGAACTCGTCGCCCGCATCAGCCACCTGCCGCACCTCATCGCTGCCAGCGCCGCGCGCGTCTGCCTGCTCGATCCCGGCGAAGGCCGCTTCGGCGGTGGCGGACTGCGCGATACCACCCGCGTCGCCGCCGGAAATCCCGTGATGTGGGCGGAGATCGTCACCGAAAACCGCGAGGCCCTCATCGGCCCGCTCAAGGAAACCATCGCCGATCTTCACGAAATCCTCGCCAGTCTCGAAAGCGGCGACCAGGAACAAGCCCGCCAATGGCTGGCCACCGCCAAGCAGCGCCGCGACCCCCTGAACCACCCTCAATAGCCCACTTTTTCACCTCACATGTCGGAATTTCGAGTCACAGCCATTTCCAAACTCCACGCCGAGTTCAGCGTCCCCGGAGACAAAAGCATGTCGCACCGCGCCGCCATCCTCGGCGGACTTTCCAACGGGACCTGCACCATCCGCAATTTCCTGCCCAGCGAGGATTGCGTTAACACGCTCAACGCCATGAAGGCGCTCGGCGCGACTTATGAAGTGCTCGACGAGCTCCCCGGCTACGGCCCCGTCAACCTCCGCATCCACGGCCAGTCGATGAAACTCAGCGCCCCCGCCGCGCCCATCGATTGCGGCAACGCCGGCACCGGCATGCGCCTTCTCGCAGGACTTCTCGCCGGCCAGGAATTCTCCACCGAGCTCTTCGGCGACGCCTCGCTTTCCTCGCGCCCCATGGGCCGCGTCACCGTGCCGCTCGGCCAAATGGGCGCGAACATCGAAACTCTCGGAGAAAAACCCGGTTGCGCACCCCTGCTCATCCACGCCGCCAAGCTCAGCCCGATCACCTACGACATGCCCGTCGCCAGTGCCCAGGTAAAAAGCGCCGTGCTGCTAGCAGGCATGTTTGCGGAAGGAACCACCACCGTCATCCAACCCGCCGAGACCCGCGACCACACCGAGCAAATGCTCGCCTCCTTCCACGTCGCCACCCGCCGCGACGGCAACTTGATTTCCATCGACGGCGGCCAAGTCCCGCAAGCCTGCGACTTCACCGTGCCCGGCGATATTTCCAGCGCCGCCTTCTGGCTCGTCGCCGCCGCCGCGCTTCCCGGATCCTACCTGCTCATCAAGGACGTCGGCCTCAATCCGACACGCACTGCGATTCTCAAGGTGCTCAGCCGCATGGGCGCCCACATGTCCGAGATCGTCCACAGCTCGAACGGCGAACCCATCGGCAACATCAAAATCCAAGGCGCGCCGCTCACCGGCACCACCATCCTCATCGACGAGGTGCCGAACCTCATCGATGAAATCCCGGTCATCGCCGTGGCCGCCGCACTCGCCCAAGGCCGCACCATCATCCGCAACGCCAAGGAACTCCGCGTCAAGGAAACCGACCGCATCACCACCGTCGTCAACGGCCTCCGCGCCATGGGCGCCGAGGTCGAGGAATTCGAGGACGGCATGGAAATCACCGGCGGCAAGCCGCTTCACGGAGCCACTATCGAGAGCTGCGGCGACCACCGCATCGCCATGGCCTTCGCCATCGCCGGACTCTTCGCGGAAGGCGAGACCATCATTCAAAACACCGACTGCGTGAACACCTCGTATCCCGGATTCGCCCACCACCTCGACGCCATCCTACACGAACGCCCGGACGCCGCCGACTTCTCACTCCCAACCGTTTCCAAAGCATGACACAGCCATACCTGCCTGTTCTCCACGTGACACAGGCATTCCTGCCTGTTCTTCATCCACCATCCCATCTTCCCACGCGTGAGTCCTAACCACCCCGCCCATCCATCCCGGTTCGCCATCGCCATCGACGGCCCCGCCGCTTCGGGAAAAAGCACGCTCGCCCGCGAGATCGCCAAGCGCCTCGGCCTGGTCATGATCAACTCCGGCGCCATGTACCGCGCCGTCACATGGAAAGTCCTTCAGCAAAACATCGACCCCGCCGACACCGCCGCCGTCATCGCGCTGCTTGATCGAATCCACATCCATTGCGGGGAAACCGGCATGACCTCCACCTGCACCATCGACGGCGCGGACCCCGGCGACGAACTCCGCAGCGAAGTCGTCAATGCCAACGTCTCCGCCATTTCCGCCATCCCGGAAGTCCGCGACCTGCTCGTCAAACTCCAGCGGAACTACCTCGACCACACCAGCATCATCATGGAAGGCCGCGACATCGGCTCCGTGGTGTTTCCGGAAACTCCATTTAAAATCTACATCGACGCCCACGAAGACGTCCGCGCCAGCCGCCGCTCCGACGCCGGCGAGGTGGACTCCATCGCCGCGCGCGATGCCGCCGACAGCGAGCGCGTCACCGCACCGCTCATCGTCGCCGAGGGCGCGGTGGTCCTCGACACCTCGCACCACACCATCGAAAGCGCGGTCGACGCCGCGATTGAAATTCTCAAGCAACAAGGCCTGCCCGTGCAGGAAACCCCGTCAATCGTCCCTTGAAAGAGCAAACCCCAATGAGCTGGATTTACTGGCTGGGCTGGATGGCCTTCGGCGCGGCGTTCCGCACCCTGTTCGGCCTGAAAATCGTCGGTGAGGAAAACCTCATCACCGAGGGCCCGGTCCTGGTCGCCTCCAATCACCAGAGTTTTCTCGATCCGCCGCTCATCGGAAATCTCTACAAGACCGAGATGACTTACCTCGCCCGCAAGACCTTGTTTGTCGGCATCGGCAAGTGGCTCTATCCGAAATGGAACGCCATCCCGGTCGATCAGGACCGCCCGGACATGGGCAGCCTGAAAACCATCATCCGCAAACTCAAGGAGGGCGAACGCGTGCTCGTTTTCCCCGAAGGCGAAAGAACCCTCGACGGCAAGATCGGCGAAGCCGCACCCGGCATCGGCCTCGTCGCAGTGAAATCCGGCGCGGTCATTCAGCCGGTTAGAATCTCCGGTGCCCGCGAGGCGCTCCCCCGCGGCTCCGGGAAAATCCGCTTCGCCCGCATCATCGTCACCGTCGGCAAACCCATCCGCCTGACGCCCGAAGAACTCAAGGCGGCCAAAGGCAAGGACGACTACGACCGCATCGCCAAGCGGATCATGAGCGCCATCCGCGAGCTTTGATTTCACCCGCCCATCGGACCGCGGGATTCATCCCGGCTCATTCGCCATCCCCAACCTGGGCGCTCGCATTCCTGCGGCACCCACGCTATTGAATCGATCCATGCACAAACCACCCTCCGCAATCCGCAGCGCCCTGGCCCTCGCCGGCTTTATCCTCATCACCTTCTGTGCGCCGTTGGCTGGCATGTTCTCTCGTCCCGGTGCGTGGTATGTGGCGTTGAGCAAGCCCTCGTGGAATCCACCCGCATGGATCTTCGGCCCGGCGTGGACCTTGCTCTACACCTTGATGGCCATTGCGGCGTGGCTGGTCTGGAAGCATGACGGCTGGCGGCGTCCGTTGATGCTGTATTTCGTGCAGCTTGTGCTCAACGCCGCGTGGACGCCGATCTTCTTCGGCGCACATCAGTTGGGCTGGGCGTTGGTCGCAATCATCGCACTCTGGCTTGCGATCTTGCTAACGATGTTGAGCTTCCGCCGAGTCAACAAGGTTGCCGGGTGGCTGTTCGCGCCGTATTTGGCCTGGGTGACGTTTGCGACGTTTCTCAACTTCACGCTCTGGCGCTTGAATCCGGGTTGAGCGACGGGTTGGAGCTGCGATGGAAGCCCCAGCGCACGATCACCACCCGGCCGCCGGCCCACATGACGACTCCCGGACCGGACTTGCGCCCCCCTGACGAGGGCGGCGTTTCGACGGCATCGGAGCCACTATTCCTTCCGGAGCCCGGCGCTCCCCGCGGCGGGTCAAACGAACCAGTCCTTCACGATCTTGGCGGGATCCACGCCGGTGAGGCGTTGGTCGAGGCCTTGGAACTTGAAACTCAGTCGCTCGTGTTCAATGCCGAGGGCGTGAAGCATCGTGGCGTGAAGGTCGCGGATGTGGACGGGATCCTTGATGATGTTGTAGGACATTTCGTCGGTTTCCCCATAAACTTGGCCGCCCTTGATACCGCCGCCGGCCATCCAGATGGTGAAGCAGCGCGGGTGGTGGTCCCGGCCGTAGTCGGTCTCGGTGAGTTTACCCTGCGAGTAGATCGTGCGCCCGAATTCGCCGCCCCAGACGACGAGCGTGTCTTCGAGCATCCCCCGCTGTTTGAGATCCTGGATCAGCCCGTAACATCCCTGGTCCACGTCCTTGCACTGCGAGGCGAGGTCGCGCGGGAGATTGCCGTGCTGGTCCCAGCCCCGATGGAATATCTGCACGAAACGCACGCCGCGCTCGGCGAGCCGCCGGGCCATGATCGCAGAGTTTGCGAAGGTGCCGCGCTTTTTGCTGTCGTCGCCATAGAGTTGATAGGTGGCATCCGGCTCGCTGGATAGATCGGTGAGTTCAGGCACCGAAGCCTGCATGCGGAAGGCCATTTCATACTGTTGGATGCGGTTTTCGATTTCCGGATCGCCGATCGCGGAAAACGAGCGGCGGTTCAGATCATTCAATCCATCGAGCATGTTCCTGCGGGTTTCCCGGGAGATGCCCGCCGTGTCCTTGAGGAAAAGCACGGGATCGCCGAGCGAGCGGAGGGCGACGCCGGCGTGTTTGCCCGGCAAGTAACCGGAACCCCACAGCCGCGAGGAAATCGCCTGAACATTCGAAAACGGCGAGGTGTGCGTGGCGTGCAGCACGACGAAGGACGGCAGCTCCTGGTTCATCGAGCCAAGGCCGTAAGAAAGCCACGAGCCGAGCGAGGCCTTCCCCGACTGCATCGATCCGGTGCAAATCAATTGGTTGGCGGGCTCGTGGTTGATCGCGTCGGTGTGCATCGACTTGATGATGCAGAGGTCGTCCACCATTTTTGCCGTCCATGGCAGCAGCTCGCTCACCCAGCCACCGGATTGGCCGTGCTGTTTGAATTTGAAAATAGTAGGAGCGAGTGGGAAACTCGCCTGGCCGGAAGTCATCCCGGTTAGACGCTGGCCCTGCTCTTTCAGCCAGCCGTTGAGGTCTTCCTTGAAGCGCTTTTGCAAGTCTGGCTTGTAATCAAACAGATCCAGCTGGGACGGCGCTCCGATGAGCGAGATGTAAATCACCCGCTTCGCCTTGGGGGCGATTTGCGGCAGCATGCCTTGAATGCCGGCGAGGCTTTCTGCGGCGGAAATGCCGCGCTGGCCGAGCAAGGACGCGAGCGCGGCCATACCCAGTCCGGTCCCGGACTTGCGAAAGAACTGGCGGCGACTGTAAGCGGTGTTGTGGATTTCCAAGGGATTCATCGCGGATCAGCGGGTGATGGTTTCATCGAGATTGAGAATCTGGCTGGCGAGCAGCGTCCAGGCGGCGAGTTCCGGAACAGCCGCGTCTTTGCGCGGTGGCGTGGCACCGGTGGTGATGAGTTTCATGGCCTCATCCGGCTGTTGACCGAATGTCGCCAGCGCGGAGTCGAGCGATTTGCGGGCAATCCGCCGTTCGTCCGCATCGAAGCTCCGGCCATTGAGACGCGCGGTGATGAAATCCAGGCGGGCATCGAAATCCGTTCCCGCCTTCATTGCGTTAGACGCCAGCTCGCGTGACGCTTCGACGAATTGCGGGTCGTTGAGCAGCACGAGGGCTTGCAGCGGCGTATTGGTCATGTCGCGCTGGACACAGAAGGTCTCGCGGGTCGGCGCGTTGAAAATCTCCATCGTCGGCGGCGCGGCGGTGCGCTTCCAAATGGTGTAAAGCGAGCGGCGATAGATCGCCTCGCCGCTGTCCTGCCGATAGTTCTTGGTATTCGATTGGGGCATGGCGACGGCCTCCCAGATGCCGTCCGGCTGATAGGGCCTCACCGACGGGCCACCGACCGTGGGCGACAGCAAGGCGGCGGAGGACAAGGCGAGATCGCGGATCTGTTCGGCATCGAGACGGTGGCGCGGGCCCCGGGCGAGCAACCGGTTGGAAGGATCCTTCTCAAGTTTCTCCGGTGTGACCACGCCGGACTGGCGGTAAACGGCGGAAGTGACCATGAGCTTGAGCATGTGGCGATAGTTCCACTTCGAATCCACGAACTCGGCGGCGAGCCAGTCGAGCAGTTTAGGATGACTCGGGCGGCCCCCCATGATTCCGAAGTCGGCATTCGTCGAGACCAGGCCCGCACCAAAGATATAATACCAGGTGCGGTTCATCGTGACCCGTGCTGGCAGCGGGTTGGCCGGATCATTGAGCCAGCGGGCGAGGCCGAGGCGGTTTTTCGGCGCGTCGGCCGCCATCGGCGGCAGCACGGCGGGCGTGACAGGGAATACTTTTTCACCCTTGTCGGCATAGCCGCCGCGGATGAGGACGTGGGCGAAGGGCTCCTCCTTTTTTTCCTCCATCACCAGCGAAACCGAGCCACGCGCGCGCAGGTCGGCCTGCTCGGATTTCATCTTCTCCAGCCCGGTCTGCAGCTCGCGGGACGGCGCGTCAACATTGGCGAGGAAGTATTTGAAAACCGCTTCGACCTGTTCTTTCGAGCGTTTTTCGTGCGGCAGGGAAACGATGTGCTGGAGCTCGCTGTTCTTTGCGAGGACTTCGATTTCCGAAGCTGACAGCAGGCGCCGATAGAAGCGGAAATCCTGGAAAGCCACCTTGCCCGTGAGTTTTGAATCATTGTTATGCCGGGATCCAAGGCGCAGTGGCACGGCGGTCTCAATATTTCCACCCACAGTGTTAGGATCGGTCTTGGACCTGACCTTTTTCCCGTCGATGTAAATGGAACTGGCCTGGTGCCCGGAGATGGAGCCATCAAAGGTGACCATGACATGCTGCCACTCGCCGGATTTCAACGCCGCTGGCGCGACAACCTTGTTAGCCGACTTCTCGAACGTATCGATCACGTGTGAAACGGGCTTGCCATCCTCAAGATAGAGATCCCAGCCGCGGTAGGCTTCCGCGGGATTCATGCGGGCGATGATGGCACCGGTCGGCTTGCCCTCGACGCGGACGAAGCCACCAAACGTCACGCGCTCGGCCCGCGAAAAATTCCCGATGTCGCCGAGGTCGACAGGCTCGCCGCTGACGACCGGCGCCTTCCCGAGCGGAGCATCGATCCGCTCTAACGTCGCTGGCCATTCGCGCGGCTGCCCAGCGACGAAACCGCGCAGCGGGCCGTCGGTTTCATTGAGCGGCAGGTGGATCGCGAGCGTGGAATCAATGTCACGGGTTGGCGCGATGCTGCCGCCCGCCACCCAGGCGTCGAACTCGGGACGCGCGGCAGTCGCCCGCGCGGCGAGTTGTTTTTCCGTGCTGGAAATCCCGCTGGCGAGTGTTTCCCAGCGCTTGCGGTCATCCAGATGCGGGACGAAGACATTCGGCGGATGCTCCGCGTTGTTACCATCGAGCGCGGACATCGGAGTGTTCCGGAAAAAGGCGGCCAGCGAGTAAAACTCCTTGGTGGAGACGGGATCGAACTTGTGGTCATGACAGGCCGCGCACCCGGTCGTCAGGCCCAGCCAGATGGCGGAGACCGTCTCGACGCGGTCTTTCGCATAGATGGAATCGTATTCCTCGGCGATCGCACCGCCCTCGCCGGTGGTGGCGAGGCAGCGGGAAAATCCGGTAGCGACGAGTTGGTCGAGCGTCCTGTCAGGCAGCATGTCACCGGCGATCTGCTCGGTGGTGAATTGATCCCACGGCATGTTTGCCTGGAAGGCCCGGATCACCCAGTCGCGGTAAGGCCAGATGGCGCGGTAGTTGTCGATGTGGATACCGTGGGTGTCGGCGTAACGCGCCGCATCTAACCAGTGACGACCGAAGTGCTCGGCACTGGCGCTGGTGGCCAGAAGTTGGTCGGCGGCGGCTTCGACGGCTGCTTGGGGATCGGTAGCCGCGAATTTCCTGAATGCCTCGACCGCGTCGGGTGCGGGCGGGAGTCCGGTTAGATCCAAATGCAGGCGGCGGAAAAAGCGCGCGGAATCTTCGGGCGGATTGGGTTTCAGGCCGGCCCCATCGAGTTTTTCGGCGATGAAGTGGTCGATGGGATTGGCCGCCCACTTCGCACCGGCGTCAGGAAGTGCCGGCTTCTTGACCTGCGCGAACGACCAGTGCGGCTCATACTCCGCGCCTTGCTCGATCCACCGCTCGAGAAGGGCGATTTCCCGCGGTGCCATCGTCTTGTGACTCTTCGGTGGTGGCATGATCGAATCCGGATCGGTCTCGTGCAGTCGCTTGATCAACAAGGAATCCGCCGGATTCCCCTTGATGATCACCGGTTCGCCACCGTCGCGGGGAACAAACGCATCCTCCACCCGGTCCAGCCGCAGCGGCGCTTTCTTCGGCTCGCGCGTCCCGGAATCCGGCCCGTGGCAATGATAACAATACTCGGAAAGGATCGGCTGGACGTGCTCGTTGAACGAGATTTTCTCCGGCAGGGAAATTTTCACCGCTCCGGGCCCGGGCTCTTCGACGATTGCCACCGAACTCGACACCTTGGAAGGGGCTGGCTTGCAGCCCGGAATCAGCCCGGTTGCAAAAATAGACAACACGATGAGAAATCGAAAACAGTAGCTCATGGATAGGGCAGAGTAATCGCCGGGAAACGCAATTCCCACCAAGATTCTTTCAAAAAAACCGTATCGCCGGCCATCGGGTCAGCGTCGTTTGCGGCGCTTCGGCTTGGTGAACGGACTGCCCGCCCCTTTTGCATGTTTGCCCGTCCGCTTGCCCGGCGTGGGAAAGCCGGGACTTTCCGCCGCCTGCACGACCCGCTCCTCGCGCTGGGCCATCACCCGCTCCTCATCCCCCGCAAACCGGGCCTCGTAATCCGCAAGCGCCATCTCGTATTCCCGCCACGCGATTTGCTCACAGATCGGCGAGAGATAATAAGCCACGTAGTCCGGATCACTGGCGAATTCCGGGGAGATCTGGCCGATGTGATGAGGCTTCGGCGGCTGCGGACGGGCGAATTCAAACGGCTTGCGCTCTGGAATGTGCGGGGACACGCACTCGGTCACCACGCGTTTGCTCGGGCGTTTCTTGAAAAGTTTTTCCGCCAACTGGAAGCCCGACTCGATCGACCAATACTCGGAATGCGGGCGAAAATCGTGGTCCGTCGGAGTGGTTGACGACAGGACCTTCCCGAACGTCTCGATCTCGGATTTCGTCAGCTTTTTGGTCAGGTGCTGTTCCTTGATAAACCGTTCCGGATCCAGCGCCTGGTTTTTCAAAAGGGAAACATACGCGCGGGAAACATTGAATTCCGGGGCGAGAGTCGCCGCTTTTTCGCCAGCCAACACCCGGCGGGTGATCTCCTCCCGCTGGGCCTGGGTTAGTCGTTCCTTGCCATTGCCTTCCATGGGTCTTGATCTACTGAGGAGCTTGCAGTGGGGAGAGCGTGAAACGATCCTCCCCCAAAAAATGTTGTCCCGGTGAATTTCCATGAATCCGGCAAGATTCGCAAGCTTCTGATCAAGGACAGTCCAGACACGCCCATGGAAAGCTGCAACTCCTGTCAACCTCGATGCGCTTCACAATCCGACCGGGACACCCTCATCCGCCGATTTCATGGCGGCGAGAACCAGGGCGAGGCTCTTGAGGTTGTCGGCGGCGGAGTTTTCCGGTTCGCCGTTTTCCTCGATGGCGCACAGCAGTTCGCCCATGCAGCCGCGGAAGCCGTCGGGGAACCATGAGCCATCGAGCTGCGCCGTGGCGACGCCAGCCGCGGTGTGGATTCCCACGGCGGAAATTCCGCAAATGTCGCCGACGGCGTGGAGCGTTCCCTTAGTGCCGATGATCGTGCAGGTTTCGCGCGCACCGAAGCGGCTGCAGCCGTTGAAGGCGAGCGTCGCCATACCGTTAGGAAAAGTGATGGCGGCGCTCGCCAACAGGGGCGGCTGAATTGGCTGGCCGGGAAAGCGGGCGAGCGTGGCGCTGACGGACGACGCATCCGCGCCTTGGAAAAACGATCGCGCGGCATCGATCCAATGGATGCCGAAATCGTAGAGCATGAGATGGTGGATGTCCTCGAAGGGCGTGCCCGCCGTCCAGGTGTGGTCCCAGTTGAGCACCATGTGGACCGACCCCACCTCGCCGATCAGGCCGGAGCGCACGGCGTGGCGCAGGTAGGAAAAATAAGGCGCCCAGCGGCCGTTCTGGTTTACCGCGATTTTCACACCCGCCTCCCGGGCGAGCGAGACGAGGCGCTCGCCGGTGGCGAGATCCGCGGCAAACGGCTTTTGACTAAGGATGTGTTTTCCGGCGGCGACGGCTTGTTCGATCAACTCCGCCCGCACCTTGGGATGCGTGGCGATGTCCACCACTTTGATTTCGCCGTCTTCCAACATCTCGGCAACACTCGAGCAAACCCGCGCCTGCGGATAGAATTCCCTGCGGCGTTTTTCCGCAGCCTCGGGATTCGCATCATACATGGCAGCCACGTCCCAACCCGCGGCCAGGTACGCCTTGAGGTGGTGTTCCGTGATGCCGCCGCAGCCGATCAGTCCGATTTTCGGCGCGGGGCCTTGGGGCGATGGCGGACCATAGGGAAACACCGGAGCGAGGATCTCCGCGGCGGCGGCGGCTTTGAGGTCGTAGTTTTTGGACATAGGCTTGAAAAATCATTCTACCAACCGAACCGTTCCACACTTTTCGACGCTCAGAACGGCTGAATCGACGATCTGCTGGCCGATGCGGGCGATGACGGGTGAAAGCGGGCCGTCGACGGGGAGTTGGTTTTCCAGACAATGCAACACGTAGGCGACGGGGTTGTGGAAGGGATGCTCCAGCACATCGGCTGCTAGATCGGCGCCTTGCGGGCAATCGGCGCCTTGCGGGCAATCGGCGGATTGCAGGCGCACGGTGGGTTCGAAATCGTAGCTGGAGAGCGTGCCGTGGGTACCGACGATCACAAAGCCGCACTGCGGTTGCGGTTGGTGGGTCCATGGGTCGGTAAAAGTGCCCCAGCGGGTTTCAAATTTCGACAATCCCGAGGCGTAACGGGCGATGACGATGGCGTGTTCATCGACTTCCAAACCAGCGGGGCGGTCGGTGACGGCGGTCACTTCGATGGGTGCCCGGCCGTTCATGAACCAAGTCCCGAGCGTGGTGCCGTAGCCGAGGTAATCTAATAATGACCCGCCACCCGCGGATTTTTTGTAGAACCAACTCGCCGCCTTGGCTTCGGGCGTGGGGGTGGTCTCGATCTTGTCGGCAGTATGCCAGAGCGGGCCGCGGTTGCCGTCGTAGTAGTGGACTTCCAGCACCTCGCCGATCTGGCCTTCGTCGATGAGTCGCTTGGCAGTGACGTGCGAGGGATACCAACGCAGCGGCCA
>JAIFNK010000206.1:0-4619 GCA_020047775.1 Akkermansia sp.
ATTTTGGATTTTTGATTTTGGATGGGAAGAGGTCGGATCCGTCTTTGCTCAGTCGATCGGTCGTCGGCTCTGGTTGGGCCGGGATGAATCCCGTGGTCCGATGACGAATGAATGAATGAATGAATGAAAGCCGGGATGAATCCCGCGGTCCGGGGGGCTGGGGCTGGTGGCGGCCTGCTTTCTACCAGTTGAGGCGCAGGCCGAGGATGCCGTTGATGCCGGGTTCGTTCTGGCCGGGAAATTGGGGTTCCTGTGCAAATCCTGACAGAATAGATAGGCTCGGGCCTTGCAGCTTTACCCTAGAAACCGCGAATGAACGCGAATGGACGCGAATAATACCCTAAAAACCAGCGGGTTGTGAAAATCGCTACATTCACCCATAGGGTGAGCCTGCTGTTGTTTGCAACTCTCTGAAAATTAGTTCATTCGCGGTTCAAAAACGCTTTCTCTCAAGCCGGGGTAGTTGTTCCAGAAGCGATGCAGGCCGTCGATTTCCGCGAGCGGGACACCGCCGTGAAGGTGGGCGCGGACGTCCTGGGGTTCCGGCGGCGGGGCGTTGTCCACGTAGCGGCGGATGTTGCAGTTCCATTCCTCGGACTCGATCTCGCCGTGCGGGACGAGGCGGGCGTAGGCGGGGGCGGTTTGGCGTTCGCGGTGGACGTGGACGATTTTCGAGATGTCCTCGGGGCGGAGGAAGTTCTGGGCCTTGCCTTCGCGGAATTCGCGGTCGGCATTGATGAAGAGCACATCCTTGCGGGAGGCAGCGTCCTTCTTGTCGAAGACGAGCACGCAGGCGGGGATGCCGGTGTCGTAGAAGAGCCCGGCGGGCAGGCCGATGACAGCTTCCAGCAAACCGCGCTGGATGAAGTGTTTCCTTGCCTCCTTTTCCTCGCCGCCGCGGAAGAGCACGCCGTGGGGCATGGCGACCGCCATTTTGCCATCGGCCTTGAGCACGGCGAGCATGTGCTGGACGAACATGAGGTCGGCCATTTTCCCCTTTTCCGGCAGCCAGACTTGGAAGCGGCCGGGGTATTCCATGTCCTTGCGGATGTAGTTCTGGGAGAACGGCGGATTGGCGAGGATGCGGTCGAAGCGTTTCAGCTCGCCGCCCTCCGCCTTGTGTTGGGGTTTCCGCAGGGTGTCCTCCTGGCGGATGTCGGCGTCCGGGATGTCGTGCAGCAGCATGTTCATCTTGCAGATGGACCAGGTGGTGCCGATGGACTCCTGGTCGTAAAACGAGAGATCCTTGGGATTGCCGCCGCACTCGGCGACGTAGTTGCGCGTCTGGATGTGCATGCCGCCGGAGCCGCAAGTGGGGTCATACATGGACATGCCGGGCCGGGGGTCGACGATTTCGACGAGCACGCGGACGACATCGGACGGTGTGTAGAACTCGCCGGCCTTCTTGCCTGCGGAGTCGGCAAAGAACTTGATCAGGTATTCGTAGGCCGCGCCGAGCAGATCCGGGAACTCGAAGTTCTCGTCGCGGAGGGGGATTTTCTCGAAGTTCTGGACGAAGTTCGAGAGCGTGTCGTCATCGAGCGTGCGCTGGCCGATCTTGCGGTTGAAGTTGATGTGCTTGAGCACGTCTTCGAGGGCATCGACGTTGGCGTCTTCGAGGGCTTCGAGCGCCTTGTTCAGGCCGGTGCCGACGTTGGTCTTTAGGTGGCGGAGTTTTTCCCAACGGGCTTCCGGCGGGACGAAGAAGGTGAATTTATCAGGGTTCTTGAGCTGGGCCTCGATGATGTCGGGCTTGGCACCACGTTTTTCGAGATCCTTGCGGAGGGCGTCGCGCTCTTGATCGAAGAGGTCGCTCATCCGCTTCAGGAACAGCATGCCGAAGATGTATTCCTTGTATTCCGAGGCATCCATGTTGCCGCGGAGGTCGTCGCAGGCGCGAAAAAGGAGGCCGGAGAGCTGGGAGAGGGTGAGTTTGGACATCAGGGAGTGGCGAAGAAGCGGGATTTGGGCCGTCGGGACGGGCAATCGGCTACCACTGATGTCTATCGAAAAACAGCGCGTGCGGAAGAGAATTTCACAGAAGTTTCCATCGCAGGCTCAATGGCTGCCGCCTTCGTTCGCGTGGGTGAAATCTTGTGAAAACTGAATCCGCCTTCCAAGCCGCAGGTTATGCCGCTAACTTTTCCTCCATGCCCGATCTCCAAACCCGCCTGATCGAAGCCGCCGTCCGGCCGTTTTCCGACAATGCGGAACTGAAACACTCCGCCGCCGGGTTCCTGGGAAACCGCCTCGCGGACGATGCCGCCGCGGACGGCATGCTCGCGCGCTGGGACGAGGTGGATGCCCGGAAACGGAAATCCGTTTGGAGCGTGGGTCTGTGGTTAGTGGTCGCGGTGGTTTCCGCCGGAGTCGCCATCTCGGACTTCAATGAAATTTCCCGGCTGGTGTCGTGGGGAAGATGGCTTGCCGCAGGATCCATCTTCGCGCCGCCGCCGACTGATAGCGTGCAGCTCGTCGCCAGCAAACTCAGCGAAGCCGACAAACTGCTGCTGTTCGGAGATCTATCCAAAGACGCGAAGGACGAGCGCAAGGAGGCGCTGTGGCGCAGCGAGCCGGACAATCCCGCGTATTTCGCGGACTACGCCGGAGCCTACATCTCGGAGCACGAAACGCTGCCGCCGGACTTCCTGCAAACCGCCAGGCGCATCGACCCCGACAACGCCTGGTTCACCTATCTCGCCGCCGGGGTGGAGGCGAAGGACTCAGTGAAAGGCAAGTCTCGCAACAGCAAGCGGGTGGCTGGAAAGATCGTATTCGAAACCCCGAAATCGTGGGAGATCCTGGATCAAGTGCGTCTGGATCGCTCCATGGAACTGGTGCGCGAGGCCCGAAACCAGCAAAGATGCACGGACTACAGCAGCGTGTTGCTGCGGAAACGCCTTGCCCTCCTTCCACAGGAGACTTTCATCGAACAACTCGACTCCGAAGCTTGCCTCGGCGGAGTTTCGGAGTTTCCCAACATCCGGCTGATGCGTTTGGCCCAGGCGATCGCCGCGAAGATTTGCAGCCTGGGTGAATCAGGCGATATCCAGGGTTTTCAGGAAGTCTCTGGCCACGGCGAAAGATTTCTTCGCGGAATTTGCGACGATGAAACGGGGACTCTTGTGGATCAGATGGTGAAAACCACGATGGCCGGCACCCTTGCGGAAAGTTTGAATTCCTCAGCGGAAAAGCTCGGCCTTGAACATGAGGTGGCGCGTTGGAAGCCCATTGAAGAGTGGATGGCAGACTCCAGGGAACGACTTAAATCTCGCGAATTCATCGTGGATGGCAAAGCCGTGGAACCCGGGACGATCACGGGCGGGATCATCGGCGGATCCATCGAGATGATCGCCAAGCGCCCGGATAGCCAGCCGCCGCTGACGGACGCGGATCTCAAACCGATGCGCCTGACGGACCATGAAATCCTGTCGCGTGCTTACAGCTACGTTTCATGGGCGGTGGTGGCGTTGTTAGCCTGCTTGGTGGCGAGCTACCGCTTCCGGGTGACGGTCATGTCCCGCCGCCTGGCGCGGCGGATGGTGGATCTGTTATCTCCATCCGACTGGGGATGGATCGTCGTGGTCGGGGTGGTGCTGCCGTTAGTGTTCGTGATGGCGGTCAACCGCCTGACGCCGCTGGGTGGCCGGGCGCTCGGGGTGCGGGGCACGGCGTTGCTCATGCCCGCCGGCCATTTTCTCGGCCTGTTGATCTTGTGGTTAACGCTGCCGGCGCAGGTGGTGCGCTGGCGTCTGGCGAAACGGGCGGGCGGATTCGGTTTTGCCGGGCCGTCGCTCATCGGCTGGCTGGCAGTTGCTTGTGCGGCGGCGTTTGTGCCTATGATCGGGTGGGCGGCAATTTCAGGCACCGAAGGCCCTTGGCGGGTTGGATTGGAATTCGATCTTCCGGCCGCCCAGTTGATGCCCTTACAGTTTTGGGTCGCCGCCGCTCTCGCCAGCCTCTCACTGCTGTGGGTGGTGGGATCGATTTCCTTCGCCATGCTTGGCCGGCCGGACCGCCATCTCTACCGGGCGACTTCGGCGCTGGTGTTGGTTAGAGCCTATGCGGTGGGCATGCTGGTCATCGCGCTGGCGTCGATCGGGTTCAAGGCCTCCGAGCGCTATTGGTTCAGACAGGACTGGATGTCGAAGTTCGATGTTTCCGGCCCTGGCTGGAACGCCTATGAGTCCAAGGTGGCCATCCAGATGCGGAAAGAACTGCGCGAGACGCTGGGCTATGATCGCTAGACCATCTACCTCAGCTAAAGTGACGCTTGCGAAGCGATCAACTGGAGCGCGGAATTTATTCCGCGCGAAATCACCATGCCGGCTCGGGCGGAATAAATTCCGCGCTCCAGTACCTCGTTTCCGGGAATTCGCCTCATTCGTCTATCAAGCCCGCCGGACCACTCCCAGCCATTTGCTCATCACCGCCGCAAGATCCATCGCGGGTGCCTGATCGCCGCTGAAATAACCCGCTTCGATTTCATGGATCTGCGCATTCAAGGACGCCTTGTCGGTTTCTGATAGTGCGGGGGCGTGATCGGAGCGGATGCGGCGGAGGAAGGCCACGGTTGAAAACGGCGTGGGATCGGCGGGAATCGCCAGATCCTTCGCCGG
>JAIFNK010000206.1:4674-20055 GCA_020047775.1 Akkermansia sp.
GCCGGAGCGGCAACCCCGGCTTTTCCGCGGCGGGCCAGCCAGACCACGACCCCGATCACCAGAGCCAACAGACCGGCGAGCACCGCATTGCGCGGACCATTGCCCGCCTGGCCTTGCAACTTCACTCCGGCAGCCGCCCCGGCGGCATCCACCGTGACGAGATCGGCATCCTGATAGTGTTTGTATTCGATGGTCGCCGGCTTGACGCCTGCCCTCAGCGCGGGGAAGGGGAACAGGACATCACCGCGCAAGTCAGGCTTGCGGCGGTACGTCAGCTGCCAGTTGCGGTCGGCCTGCGGAACACGAGTCTTGCCGTCGCTGACAAACTGGGAGACCGAAAGATTTCCGTCCACCGCTTCGAGATCGAATCCCTCGCGCTTGCAATCCAACATTTCCTCAAGCTTCGGAATAATCCCCTGCCCGCGGGCCTGGATCTCCACCACGAGTTTGTCATCCTTCCACTCGCGCTCGTCCATCGTCAGCGTCAGCGCCAATTCGCCGCAAGGACGGTTTTCGACGCTGGCATCCCTGGCATCCAGCGGCTGCACCTGGGACATGACCGGCAGCACGACCTGGCCCGGTTGGTCGATGAAATCCATGTCCATCTGGATCGATGGAATGCGGTCCACCGCGGCGTTCTTCGCCCGCAGGACCAGATAGATCAGCGGCGTCTCCACCCAGCCGTCGCGTGGCAGGTCGATGGTCTTCACCGCGGCGTCGTGGAAGGTGACGGAAATCACTTCGAAGGTCTCATCCAGCGCGGCGTGGATGTTCTTGGTGAAATCATCCCGCAGGTTCTGGGTGCTTCCCCCGCCCTGACCGCCCATCCTCGCCTGGGCCTGGCTCGCGCGGTTTTGCAGATACTTGCTGAAGCCGCCGCTCTCGCGCAGCAGCTGTTGCGTCGTTTCCAGACTGACAAACACGCCGAAGGGCTGGGTGTGGCCGACGCGGGTCGGTCCATCCACATTGACGCGCAATTGGATTTCATCCAGCAATTCGCGGTAGTAGTTGAGTGATGCCATTGCCGACTTTGCCGCTGGATTGTCCTCGCCAACAATCTTGAGCCCGGAGTTGAGGAAACGCTGGCGGACGTTGGCAGGAACCCGCGGAAACAAGTCTCCCAGCATCTTGGCGAACATTTCCACATGAGCCTCGGCCGCGCCGCCGGGAAGCGCGCGCATGGCATCGCCGATGGAAGTCAGGCCCGGATCGCTGCGGGCGGTGTTGGTGGTGAGTTGGGCGAGGTCGCTGGCACCCAGCATCACGAAGAACCAGGCCTGATAGGGCTCGGAAGTCCATTGCCCGCGGGGGAGCGTCGGGACTTTCGCCGCGTAAATTTCCGCCGCCTTGCGGAAGCTGTTGAAGGCCTCGTCGCGCAGGTTGACATAGTCCGTCAGCTTGATCTGGCGATCAAACTCGTATTGCGACGCGTCATAGAACAACTGCCCGCGGGTGATGAACGATGCCCAGTCGCCGTCTTCGGCGCGGATGCCGCGTTTGGCGAGTTCCAGCGCGGTGCGGTATCCCCGGGAAACCTCGTCCTTGGCTTCCTGCTCGGTGCGGTTGGTGGCCGCCTGTTGCTGGGCCTTCGGGTCACGCCATTGTTCGCCGAGGCGGCCGCGCATCCCTCCTAACAAATCCAGCAGCTCCGCGCGCACCATTTTTTCCGGCGGACCGAAAATCGCCTCGATGTCTTCGAGACGATAGACCTCGGCACCGCTGTGCAGTGTCATGAAGGCCTGCACGATGAGCGTGGGATCGAGCGGTTCGGGGGAAATGCCGCGCAGTTCAGTTAGGAGGTTCTTGAAGTGCTGGATGTTCTGGTTCTGGCGCAGCCGCGTGAGCGGGATTCCCGCGCCGGCTTGCTGCATCTGTGGCGGGATGTACATGCCGTAGGCGCGCATTTGTTTGACTTGGGCGCTTTCCGCCGGCTTGGTGCGCTTGGAAACCCAACCGGCGAGAACGTCCTGGCAAACCTCGCGCTCGAGACCGGGATGGTTTTTCACATAGTCGCGCAGCAACGTGAGATCCGCTTGATCGGGACGAAGGATGTTCACCTTGAGCAGGGTGAGTTGCACGCGTTGCGCTAGACCCGGATTGAGGCGTGGCACGAGTTCCAGCGGCGGCGCGGTGGAGAGGATCTGCTCGGTGGACAGAGTGGAGATTTCCGCCTGCCGGCTCATCCCGTAGCGGCGCATCATCATGCGCTCCGCCTGCGACATGTCAGTGGCCACCACTCCTCCGGCGCGGTAACACCCTTCGGCTTCCGTCAACCAGTTCATGACCAACACGGCGATGTTGGATGGCAGTTGGTCTTCTTTCGCGACCAGCGCCTCAAGCACGAGATGCTGGGTGCCGAGGCTGGCCGCACGCGCCTGCAGATCCGTGCCCTTGCCGGCGGTCTGGCCGAGTTCGCCGATGATGCTGATCAGGTCGGTTAGGGTGGCGGTTTGTTTGAACAACTGCTCGCGGATGAGTTTTTGCGCCTCCGCTTTTTCAAGCACCGGCAGCAACCGCACGAGCCGGTCCATGGCGAGGCGGAACTGCGGCCGGGTGTAGTTGCCAAAACGCGCGGTCTTCATCAGCCAGGTGCATAACTCGGCGGCTTGCTGCAGCTGGCGCTCGTCGCGGTCCGCGATGCCGGCCTGCGTGAAATACTCCATGGCGAACACCAGTTGCGTGGTGTCCGCGGTTTCCCATTCCTCTTTCTTGAGCGGCAGGAAGGGCGCGGCGTCCTTGATCCATCCCAGCGAGGAAAGCAGGCTGGTGGCGAGTTTGCGGCCTTCCGGCGTGCTTCCGCCGAGTCCCTTCCAGCCGGTTTTCAATTTAGCGACGAGCGAGCCGCGGCCGCCCTCACCGAGCGCGGTCTTGGCGAGTTTGGTGAGAGCGGGAATATTTTCCTCACGGATGTCCGCCGGTGCGGCGTCCACCAGGGAGTAGAAATCCTCGCTGAGCAACGGCGCGGATTTTTTCTTCAATTCATTGCGCTCGTTTTGCAGGCGGCTGTTCTCTTCGAAGGGATCCGCTTCATCGGATCCACGCTCGGATGCCTTCAACACCGTGCCAACCGGGATCGACTGCTCGGCAAGCGCATCCATCAGCTTCGCATAACCCGCCATCGCCACATCCGGCGGCAGTCCGGCAAGCGCCTTCCCCACCGCGGCCCAGTCCCCGAACATGACGGACATCTTGAAGGATTCCTCCGGCGACAATTCACCTTTCCGCTGCGCGCGGGTGGCCGCGAGCAAGGCTTCGGGCGAGCGGTCGAACTTCATGTTCAGCAACGCCTTGCCAAGCTCGGGCACCTCCGGTTTCGCCACGACGGCAGGCGGCGCGGGCGGCACGTCTTTCGGCACCGCATCCGCGGGCGGCTGTTGCTCCTGACTGACATTTATCTCAAACTTCACCTGGGCCGATGCGGGAAGCGTGGCCGCCAGCACGAACAAGGCAAGCGGCAGCGGGCGGCGGATCGGTTGGAAACGGATTGGAGTTTTCATGGGAATCTTGGAAATTTCGTTAGGATCGTGATCAGGAACCGGAACCGGGTTCGAAGCGTTTCATGCCGGCACCCTTGTTGGGCGGGCCTTCTTCATTCTCGCCGCGCCCGGGTTTGTTGCCACGCTGTCCGCGGCGTTTGCCCATTTGCTCGCTCAATCCCTGGCCGGACATGCACTTCCCTTCCTTGGGCAGCGGACGGGCCATCAGCTCGGTCAGGCTCAATCGCTGGAGTTGCACGGCGGACTCGAGATTCTCCTGCTGCTTGGCCGAGTATTCCGAGGCCCCTTCGGCGGCGCTCTGCTCGGCAAGCAACCGGAAATTCTGGCGGGAAAGCTCGGCTTCCTCCATCCATAACTCACGGCTCGCACCCTCGAGCCGCATCACCCAGCCCGCGTAATAATGAATGCGCCCGGCCAGCTCGCGGGATTCACGCTGGAATTCCGCCGGCATCGATCCCATCGCCGGATCGTCTAGCAGCCTGTCCGCCCCATCGATGGCCGCCATCGCATCTCCCATCCGGAAGCGGGTGCGGACCTTGGCGAGTTCCAGCCGCAACTTCAGGTCGCGGCTATCAGGTGTCAGACACTTGGTGGCCGCAGTGTAAAGCTGGTCTGCCTGCTGCCAGTCTTCCTTTTCCTCGGCGATCTGGGCCTTGGCGACAAACGCGTGGGCTTTGTCGCGCGCGAGCCATTGCTGGCCGGGTCCGAAATGCATCACCACCACCGGAAGCGGAAGCAGCAGCCATAACAATACGAGCAATTTTTTCATGAGACGGTTCGGGGTTGGGGATCGCGGGAAACGGCAGCACGCGGACGCCACGAACTGCCAAGAAACTCCAACAGGAGCGGAACCACGCACAACACGGCGGCGGATGTCGCGAGCACGATGAGGGCCGCCATGCGCCGGTCCGTCCGCCATTTGCCGGCACCCGGATCCTCGGAGTTGAGCTTCCGCAAGGCATCACCGGGCAAGTGGAGGTTGTTGCAATCGTAGAATTTTCCACCCAGGCGGCGGGAAAGCTGTGAGAGATTAGCGGTATCCTGGCGCGAGAGATGACCATCGATGAAGGTGCCGCGCCCCGGATCGCCGACACCGGCGACAATCACTTCCGCAACCGACGACGGCATCGGCTTGAGACCGGTGGGAGGCGCGCTGTCGCCATCGGAAATCACCAGGAGCATGGTCGATTTCCGGTTCCAATCCTTCATGAACTCGCCCGCATCATTGAGCGACTTGAGCACGTCGGTCTTGCCGGGCTTGTAGGTGATGTGGAACGGGGTTCCGCCGGTTAGATGGAGGATCAGCTCGCGGTCCCTGCACTCCTTCACCATCAGGCGCGCCTCGGTGTAGAATCCGGCGGCGGTGAAACGCACGTTGTCACCCGGCACCCTGTCCAACACCGACTTGAGTACCGCATAAGCGCGGGCAGTCCTGGTTTCGGCACCGCCTTCGCCGGCGTCCGCCAGGAACATCGACGGTGAAACATCGAGCAACACCATCAAGTGCCGCGTGGCATTGGCCTGCTTGTCCCGCTCGCGGGAACGGTTGTTATAAGCCAGGAGCGTGACGAGCGACCACGCCAGCCCTGCCAGGGCAAGCACCCGGAACAGCGGCACGATGCGTGTCCAGAAACGCGGCCTGCCGGATGGACCGAATGCCAGCGCACCGAGCCTCGCAACCCGGCGTGCATGCAGCCACTCGCCAATCACCGCCAGCCCGGCGGCGGCGAGCGCGGCCCAGATGGCATAAGTGTGGATGGTTTCGGGATTCATGGCATCACCAGGGGGTATAACGCAGGCCTAACAACGAGAGGCCGAACATCGAAGCAGTCACCAGCCCTGCCAGTGACAATGGCGTGAAATCATCCACCCAATCCGCCGTCACCTGCTTGAAGCGGGCCTTCTGCATGCCGTCGATTTCACGGAAAATCCCATCGAGGGCCGAGCGGTCGCCCGCGGTGAACACCTTGCCACCCGTGCCTGCGGCGATCGTCTCCAAACCGCCGCCACCCATCTCGCCCTCGCCGCCGACCAGGATGCTGAACACGCGGATGTTGTCCCGGGCGAGAAGTTCGGCGACTTCCCGGTCGCCGCCATCGTTGAAATCACCGCTGCCACCGTCGCTGATGAGAATCACGGCACGGTCGCCTTCTTCGGTCCGGACTAACTGGTCGCGGCAGCCCCGCAGTGCGTTGGCGATGAGAGTTCCCCCCATCCACGGTGGCATGTTCTGCGGGCGGATGTAGCGGATGGCGTTGACGATGGCGGACAACTCCTTGGTCGGCGGCACCCAATGGATGTATTCCGAGCCGAAAATCGTCAGGCCGAAGGCATCGCCCTTGCGGAAGGTGCAGAACTCGCGGGCCGCCTCCACCGCCGCTTCGAAGCGAGTGCCCTTCGATCCGAAATTCATGCTCATCGATCCGGACACGTCGATGCACAGGATGATGTTGTTCAACACGCGCTCGTCTTCCGGTGGCGCGGGTTTGCGCGGACCGGCAAGCATCAGGACGGCGATCGCGAGCAGCACCGCGGGCAGCGTGCCGGCGAGGTTGGTTAGAAAACGGAGCACCCGTCCCTCGCGCTGGCGGCCATGGTCGAATGGCAGCGCCACCGGATGGCCGCGGCGTACCCACTGCCAGAAACCCCATATCACCGGCAACGCCAGCAACCAGAGGAACTGCGGATGATGGAAACTCATGCCAACACCTCCTTTGCAGCCGCTACCGGCAGATGGCGATAAGGTTCCAACAATCCATTGACCTCCTCGGGCGATGCGCCTCCCGGGCGATGCAGCCAGCGTTCCAAGGCACGAAGCAGGGATCCGGCCTCCGGGTGCCGCTTGAGCACCGCCAGTGCGTCGGCCATGCGCTGCTCGGGAAGTGCCAGTTTCTCACGCCAGTATCCGGTCATCAGGCGCTCCAGTTCCGCCTGTCCGGTTGCTGATAGATTTCCCGCGGCGGCTGCCTCGACCAAGGGCCGCATGCGTTCCGCATAGGATGGCGGCGGCGGCAGGATTTCCTCCACCACTGCGGATTTCCGCCTGCGGCCGAACCACATGAACGCCAGCAATCCGAGAACCCACAGCAGCGCAAGGCCGCCAAGCAGCATCCGGTATCCGCCGAACCAGGGAAAGGGCCGCCGTAGGTAACTGTTCAGCGCGCCATCGTAATCGGGCGGAAGGATCGAGCGAACCACCACCGGCACCTCACCGATCTCCGTGGCGGCCGTACCGTCCGGATGGATCAGGTAATCCGCGAGTTTGTATGAACCCGGCTCGAAGCCGATGTAATGGAAGTCATAGAGGAACCGCCCCCCGGAGGCCGGTGTCACGGACTCCACGCGGACAATGAGCGGTGTGCGGTCATCGAGCGGCTTCGGTTGATAGTCACCGCGGGACAGGGTAAGCTGCAAATCGCCCTCGATCCCGATCATGCGGGGATCCGGCCCTTCCGCCAGCACGGCACCGGGCAATGTTAGTAAAACCACGGTGCAGGCGATGATGGAAAGCCAGCGTGTGTTCATCCGGTCCTCCTTGCGCTCTTGCGGTTTTTCAGGAAATGCCGGAGGATCGGCACAATCGGCTGGTCCGTGCCGAGCTTGAGGTAGTCCACGCCGGCGCGGGCCAGGCTGTGGGTATCATCGGCGGATAGAAACCGCGTGCGGCCGTTGGCCACAAACGCGCGCCCGGTCTCCGCTTCGACCGCGCGGAAGATCCCTCCGCGCAGGCCGCCGCGTTCGGCCGGATCCTCAAGGTGGATCACCGCGCAGTCGTGATCATGCGCCATCAGCTTGATCGCCGGAATGGCGTCGGGATCATGCAAATCGCTGATCACCACGAACAGGCAGCGTTGTTCGACCCGCGGAATGAGCTCGCGGACGCGCTTGCCCAGCGTGGTGCCCTCGGTGAATTGATAGTGCCGCAGCTGGTGCAACCACTGGAGGATCGATCCGCGGGAAAGCGACGGCGTGTGATGCAGGTCTCGCTCGCCCACCGCCATCAAACCCACCGGATTCATGTGCTCCACAGCGGCCAGGGCGATGCCGCCCGCGATCTGGACGGCCCATGCATACTTGCTCATGCGCAGCGAGCTGACACACATCGACGCCGAGGTGTCCGTTAGCAGATAGACCGGCATTTGCTTGGGCGCCTCGTATTCCTTGACGTGGTAGCGCCCGGTCCGGCCGGTGATGCGCCAGTCGATGAATTTCACCGGATCCCCGCTCTGATAGAGGCGCGACTGGACGTATTCGATGCCGGCACCGAGGAAGGGCGAGCTCTCCTGGCCATACGTCAGCGCGTCCGCCAAGCGCCTCACGGCGATTTCAAACTGCCGCGCGTCGAGCGGATCGTGGGTGAGTGTGCCGGGCGAGCGCATCGCTGGATCAACCGAGTTGATGGAGAAGCTCCTCAAGCACCTGCCGCGGCCTGCGGCCTTCGGCGAGGGCCTCGTAACTCAGGCGGATGCGGTGCAGCACCACGTCTTCCGCGAGTTCGAACAAATCCTCCGGCACCACATAGTCACGCTGCATCACGAAGGCGCGGGCGCGGGCGGCCTGCACGATGGATAGCCCGGCGCGCGGCGAACAACCGAGCTCGATGGCCGGATGATTGCGCGTCAGCCGGATGAACTCGACGCAGTGTTTCATGAACACCTCGCTGACGTGCACGGACTGCACCAGTTCCATCGCATTGACCAATTCGGGAAGCCGGCAGACCGGCTCGCCGCCGATCATGTCGAACGCGGTCTTGGGCATCGCCCCGCCTTCCACCCGCTTGAGTCCCATCTTCAACTGGCGGCGCAACACCTCCTCTTCCTGCTCGGCCGAAGGATAGTCCAGCCGGTGGCATAACATGAAACGGTCGAGCTGGGCTTCCGGCAGCTCGAAGGTGCCCGCCTGCTCGATCGGATTCTGCGTGGCGATCACCAGAAACGGAATCGGCAGCGGATAACTCGCGTTTCCGATCGTCACCTTGCGCTCCTGCATCGCTTCTAACAAAGCGCTCTGCACCTTGGGCGCGGCGCGGTTGATTTCATCCGCCAGCAGCAGGTTGGTGAACACCGGTCCCTGGTGGGTGCGGAATTTGCCCGTGGCCTGATCCAACAACTCGGATCCGATGATGTCCGAGGGTAGCATGTCGATGGTGAACTGCACCCGGCTGAACTGGAGGTCCACCGCCTTTGCCACCGCATTCACCAGCAACGTCTTGGCCGTGCCGGGCACCCCTAACAACAAAAGGTGGCCGCCGGTCAGCAGCGCGATGATCATGCGCTCGACGACAACGTCCTGGCCAACGACAACCTCGCCGACGCGGTCGCGCACGGCTTGGACAAAATGAGTTCGGGTATCAGTCATGGTAATATGCGGAACATAGGATGCGAAGGCAGAGGCAATAACTGAGGGAAACGCCGCCAGAGGGTTCTTTGTCTGTGAAATTTTCCCATCCCGCAATCCCCATTCCTTCCACCGTCGGACCACCCTGCTGATATCCGTAGGCAAGCTTGACGTGAAAACGGTCGCTGGATCCTCTGCAAATCCCGCAGGCTCCACAACAGTCCGGCGGTCGCCACGCCCCTGCGCGCCCTAACAATCCTGACGGAGCTAGCCCGCGCTTTCGGCGGAGCAGGAAATTGTGGCGATTTCAGCCCGACTCACGGCGCAGACCGGCTAGCGCCAGTGCTCGTTCACCCAGGCCGCCGGCAGTGAGTGGTGGTTCAAGTGGGAGCCCCGGTATCCGACGGCCGCTTCGTCCGGATCCGGTCTGCCGTGGAAGGCGACGATGCGTGCGTCCTTTTCAAGCTTCGGCGCGATGAGCCAATTGAGCGGAAACGTGGGGACGCAGTGGCGCTTGAAACTACGGACCCAGTGATCCGGCCAGTAGATCATGCGCGAACGGATGCAGTGGGTAAGATAGGTTTGCGGCGGCCGGAAGTTGGCCAGCGCCCAGTCCTTCTCGGAGTGAAACTGATCCCAGACGTAGCCGGATTGATTCAGCTTGAACCGGAAAACCGAGGAATTCCCGATCTGCGGATCCGCCCGGAACAGCTTTTTGTGAAGTGGCACCCAGTTGTGGATGATGGGCACCTGCTCCTCCTTGCCGAAGGTGAAAAAGTCATCCAGCGGGCCGGTGATGACGATGTCCAAATCGAGGAACAGACCGAGCCCTTCAATCGGCAGGTCGCGCCGGAAAAGGCTGAGTTTCCGCCACGGAGTGAAGGTGCTCGTCGGAGGCAGGTCGATCTCCGGAAGCGGAAAAACCTGCACCGATGGATCGATGCCGACCGCGTCGTCGGTGAAGCAGACTACATTGACGGGCGTTTGGGTGTGACGGCGCACCGAGGAAGCAATCCGGTTGACGAACTCGGGTCCGTAGCGATCCCCCCATTTGAGGGTGATGATGTGATGGGTCATGAATGAGTGGTTTAAAATCCAGCGCACCGTTTGCGGAGAGCGCTGATGTAATTGTAGATCCGCCCGAGGCGAGTCATCTGGATCCGCAGGAAATAGCGGAGGCCGAATGTGGAGGATCCGGATGCGACTGGAATCAGGGAGCTGCTGGAGCTCTCGGAAAAGTAGTGGGTAACCCGGCAAACGATATCGGAAAAATCGTCTTTTTGGAGAATGATGGAGGGCGATACGGCGAGCACCTGGAAGCGCTTGCCCAGCATGGACAAATACCAACGGTCAATCGCGCGATTGATCGCGATCCAGTTCCAGATCGTCGATTCGTCGGGAAGCTGTTCGAGCAGCCAGTCCCGCAGCGGTGCCTTGACCAAGTAGGCGTGGGTGCACTTGCAGCCGTAAATCCGGGCGAGCTGGCGCGACTCGGAAAGGCGGGTCAGGGTGTTGAAGGGGCCTTGTGGCTCGGTGAAACCGAGGTAACAGATGTCCCAGTCGAGCTTGGACTTGAACAGCGCGCTTTCCAGCGAGTCGAGGTGGCTTGAGAACTCCTCGTCGAAAGTGGCGTCATCCTCCAGAATCAAGATCCGCTCCCAGCCAGCCTTCCGGGCCATTTCAAGGGCGCGGCGGTGGGCCAGCACGCAGCCCCCGCGGGCACCCCAAGTATTGGCCCGGCTGCCGCCACGAAACCAAGGGGCCTCGCCGAAGCCGGCAATTTTGCTGCCCAGCACGGCGGGCACCCGGTGCAGTTTTTCCCGGGGGATGAGGCTTTCGCTTTCCGCGCGCAACTGCTCCCAACGCTCGATCCGGTGGTCGAGGTTGATGATGAGCACCGCGTCAATGGCTTGCCAGAATGAGGACGCGTGGCCGGTCTTTAAGAGGGACTCGTTCAAATTGCGAATGAATCAGTGGTTTGAATTTCGAAATTCGGAGTCAACAGCGCCGCCAGCATGAGGCGATTGCCGGACTTGCCGACCAGAGCTGCGAGAGGGACTCCCCATGGTTTTTTGGATGCATGCCACGCAAGCCACCGGGGACGATATTGGGAACAACACGAATCACGGTGCATTCAGTACCCTTAAAATCCAAGAACGGACAACCTAAAAGTGCCCTGCCTGGACATATTGTGGGACCGCCAACCTGCTAGATTGCCCTGCGGAACCACCCGATGACGGCCGAAATTCCGGGAGAAACTCGCCCCTTGCCAAAACGCGGGCCAGAAACCATTCTCGCCCCGGTCACCCCTTCCGAATCGCCCGCCATCATCACACATGAGTTTGAAAACAAAGGTCGGCGTTCTTGCCGATGAAAGCAGTCGCCAGCTGGTCCGGAGAGTTTTAAAGGAGAATTTCCATCTCTACATTCCCCGCTACCTGCTTGCTTTTCTCCTCATGGGGGGATCTGCGGTTGCGACGGGTGCGTCCGCGTATTTGATGCAAAACGTCACCAAAGTGCTCTTTGGTGCTGCCGATGAGGTCAGTTCCGCGCCGGGCGTGGTCAAACAGGCGGGATCGTGGATTCCCGACGTGGGAGGGTATTTTGCCTCTTCCGTGAAGACCTCTCCAGGGTTGATTACGATTTTCGAGGTCGCCATGGCGATTATTATCGTCTTCTTCATCAAAGGCGCCTGCCAGTATGGATCGTCCGTCATTCTTTCCAAAATCGGCAATAACATCGTCGCCCGTCAGCAGCGCCGGATCGGAAGCCATATCCTCGATCAATCGCTGACGTTTTTCGTGCATTTCCCCTCCAGTGACCTCATCACCCGGATCTCCCAAGCCGCCAACTCCGCGCGGGATGTGATGAACCTTCTCATGACCCGGGTGCAGGACGTTTTCACCGCCATCGCTCTCCTCGTCACCATGTTCCTCGTGGATTGGCGGCTATCCTGCGTCGCCTTGCTCATCATCGCTCCCGTGACCATAACGCTGAGCGGCGTCGTCAGACGGATCCGCAAGATCGCCCGCTCGAGCTTTCTGGGCATCGTCAACGTGATCGCCGCCATCCAGGAGGCCATCATCGGCAACAAGCTGATCAAGGCCTACAACCTGGAGCCGCATATGAAGCAGCGGCTCGACCTGGCGATCACTGCCGTGGAAAACCTCCAGAACAAGATGGCCGTCGTCTCAAACCGCACCAGCCCGATCATGGAAACCATGGGTGGCATCGTCATCGCCGCGATCGTCTTTTACGGAGGCTATCGAAACCTGATCCAAGGACAGAGCGCGGCATCGCTCATGTCCTTCCTCACCGCCGTATTGCTCGCCTACGAGCCGATCAAGCGTATCGCCCGTGCAAACGTCGCGCTCCATACGTCGCTGATTGGTGTCGAGATGCTTTACAGCCTGTTGGACTCGGACTACTCAAATCCAGACGTCCCGGATGCAAATCCAATCCGTGTTGAAAAAGGAGACATCACCCTGCGGGACGTCACCTTCTCCTATCGGCCCGGTCACCCCGTTCTTCGTGATGTCTCCCTGAACTGTCCCGGCGGCCAGGTCACCGCCTTGGTCGGCCCGTCCGGGAGCGGGAAATCCACCATTTTCAACCTCATCGAGAGATTTTACCGCCCTGACTCCGGGGTTTTTGAAATCGATGGCCAGGATATCAATGCGCACACCACCGTTTCCCTGCGCGCCCAGCTTTCCCTCGTCAGTCAGGATACCTTCCTGTTCTCCGACACGCTCCGCAACAACATCCGCCTCGCCCGCCAGGACGCGACCGACCAAGAGATCGAGGATGCTGCCAGAGCGGCCTACGCCCATGACTTCATCGTGGAACAACCTCAGGGCTACGACACCCAGGTCGGTGAAAACGGCGGAAATCTTTCCGGAGGCCAGCGCCAGCGGATCTCCATCGCCCGCGCATTTCTCAAAAACGCCCCCATCCTCCTGCTCGACGAGGCGACGTCGGCGCTCGACAGCGAGTCCGAGCAGCAAATCCAACTCGCGTTCGACCGCCTCATGCAGGGCCGGACCACCATCGTGATCGCCCACCGCTTCTCAACCATCCGTAACGCCGGGAAAATCCACGTCATGGAAAACGGCCGTCTTGTCGCAAGTGGCTCCCATCAGGAGTTGATCGGCGATCAACAAAGCCTCTACGCCCATCTCTACCGCCTTCAGTTCCAAGACGCTGAGATTCCTGAAATTTCTTGATTTTCAACTCTGAATTGACTCTCTAGCCTTTCAAAAGGTGTTGGAAGCAAGCCGCCAAAAACACCCCATCAACCACGAATTCACCACCATTTTCTCATTATGACAATCTTAGTGACCGGCGGAGCCGGCTTCATTGGTTCCAATCTCGTCCAGCAGATCATTGGTGAGACCACCCATCAGGTGGTCAACGTCGACAAACTCACCTATGCGGGAAATCTCTCCTCCCTCGGATCCTGCCTGAACCACCCGAACCATACTTTCATCCAGGCCGATCTCTGTGACCCCGTTGTCATCAACAGCCTGTTTGAAAAGCACAAGCCGGATGCGGTCATGCACCTCGCCGCCGAGAGCCACGTGGACCGCTCCATCGACGGCCCCGGCGATTTCATCCACACCAATATTCTCGGAACCTATCACCTCCTCCAGGCCGCGCTCACCCACTACCGGTCACTGAGTCCGGAAAAACAATCGGCGTTCCGCTTCCTTCACGTCTCCACGGACGAGGTCTACGGCTCTCTCGATGCGGACGCACCCGGCTTCTCCGAAACCACCCCGTATTCCCCCCACTCGCCCTATTCCGCCAGCAAGGCCTCCTCGGACCACCTCGCCCGGGCGTGGCACGACACTTACGGTCTGCCAGTGCTCGTGACCAACTGCTCGAACAACTACGGCCCCTATCAATTTCCTGAAAAACTCATCCCGGTGGTCATTCTCAAATGCCTCCGTGGCGAGCCCGTCCCCGTCTATGGAAAAGGAGAGAACATCCGCGACTGGCTCTACGTCGGAGACCATTGTACCGCACTCCGGACCGTCCTCGAAAAGGGAACTCCCGGCGAGACCTACAACATCGGTGGCAACAACGAGCAAACCAATCTCGACCTCGTCAAGGCCATCTGCCGCATTCTCGACGATCTTCGCCCGGGCCCCAAACCCTACGAATCCCTGATCGCGTTTGTCACCGACCGCCCGGGCCACGACCTCCGCTACGCCATCGATCCCACCAAGATCCGCACCCACCTTGGCTGGGAACCCCGGGAAACCTTCCAAACGGGATTCCACAAAACCATCCAATGGTATCTCGACAACCAGGAATGGTGGCAACACATCCTCGACGGCAGCTATCAGCTTCAACGCATTGGTCTCGAATCCTGAATCAACATGAAAGGTATCATACTCGCAGGCGGCGCCGGATCCCGGCTATACCCGCTCACCCTCGTCGCCAGCAAGCAACTCCAGCCGGTCTACGACAAGCCGATGATCTATCATCCGCTGACCACCTTGATCGAGGGCGGCATCCGGGAAATCTGCCTCATTTCAACCCCGCACGACCTGCCCCGGTTCCAACAGCTTCTCGGTGATGGTTCGCGTATGGGAATCTCCATCGAATACCGCGAACAAGCGAAGCCGGAAGGTATTGCCCAGGCGTTTCTCATCGCCGAATCCTTCATTGGCGCTGACTCGGTCGCTTTGATCCTCGGGGACAATATCTTTTACGGCAGCAACAGCTTCGGCCCGGCCTTCGAAGACTTTACCACCGGAGCCACGATCTTCGGCTATCATGTGAACGATCCGGAACGTTACGGAGTGGTGGAGTTCGACGCGTCCGGCAAGGCGATTTCAATCGAAGAAAAGCCTGCCGTGCCGAAAAGCCATTTCGCGGTCCCCGGACTCTACATCTATGACAACGAGGTCGTCGGAATCACGAAGAACTCCAAGCCCTCCGCACGGGGAGAGTTGGAAATCACCGCGGTCAACGTGGAATATCTCAACCGCGGCACCCTCCGCGTCGAAAAACTCAACCGCGGCTTCGCATGGCTCGACGCCGGAACCAGCACCTCCCTTCACGAGGCGAGCGCCTATGTCCAAACCATCGAAACCCGCACCGGAATCAAAATCGGCTGCCCCGAGGAAGCTTCCTTCCGAAGCGGCTTCCTGACCATCACACAACTGGCGGAAATCGCCAAGACCATGCCCAACTGTGAATACCGATCCTACCTGGAAGGTGTCGTCAAGGAGGCGAATCAGATCGAGTAGAAGGTCCATCAACCATTTCATAATCCCGCTCTTCAGATCCGTCAGGAATTCTGGCAAAGTTCCGAGTGGCCCACGCCCAACTTGGCCGTAATATATCCAGGTAGCCCCCTTTGAAGAGGCGACCAAGGGCGGTAGCTTGCCAAAGTGTTACGATCCTCCCGCCGGCACCCACCCACTATTCAAATGATCCGGGTATCCGGTTCCATCGCTTGGTGGGAAAAATTCCCGGCTTGGTGCCCAAACCGGTTCATGCATTGACGGGAGCGATCTTGTCCCGGGGCGACCGTCCG